>JANOQP010000737.1:0-9539 GCA_031414895.1 Saprospirales bacterium | reverse complement strand
GCCCCGCTGGGGCTAAAAGCACGTTCGAGTAGGGCAGTTACTACCAACATTTCGCCCCGCTGGGGCTTGCGGTCAATTTGTACCTTTATTTAAAACCCGTTTCTATGTGAAATCGCTATCTGACCATGGGTTAAAGAAAGGCCTTGGGTTTTTATTTTGCGCTCATCGCAACTCGCCCTTTTGATAGTTTTGCACCCGATTTTGACTTTTGCCCATAAATTTTGACTTTATAAAAATGGAAAACCCGGCAATCGACCCCCATTGGCTGCAACGCACCGAGCTCTTGATCGGCGGCGAAAACCTCGAAAAACTGAAAAAACTGAACATTTTGGTCGTCGGACTTGGCGGCGTGGGCAGCTACGCGGCGGAGTTTTTGGCCCGCGTCGGCATCGGGCGCATGACCATTGTGGACGGCGACGTGGTCGATTTGACGAACACGAACCGCCAATTGCCCGCCATGCACACGACCGTCGGGCAATCAAAAGCCGACCTCATGGCCGAACGGATCAGGGGCATCAACCCGGAAATCGAACTGACCGTTTTGAAAAAATTCCTCGCGCCCGACGAAGCCGAGCAACTCGTGACCAAAGAATTTGACTGGGTCCTCGACTGCATCGACTCTGTGCAGCCGAAGCAATACCTCCTTGTAACCTGCAAAACGCTCGGTGTAAAAGTCATCAGCTCGATGGGCGCGGGCGGGCGAATGGACCCGACGCAGCTTAAAATTACCGATATTTCGAAGTGCTACAATTGCCCGTTCGGGCAGTCCATCCGCAAAGGTTTGAAACGAAAAGGTGTTTTTCGTGGCATCCCCGTTGTGTTCAGCACCGAGCTCGTGCGCCGCGAAACCTGCATGATGACCGACGGCAGCCGATTCAAAAAGTCGTATTATGGGACGATTTCGTACATCCCGGCACTTTTTGGGCTTTATATGGCAAGCCATGTCATCCGGTCGGTGACGGACCCGGCGTACAAAATCAAGTGACGGCGGACGGCGGACGGCGGACGGCCTTTCGATTTGACGGGCATTCCCCCGGCGAACGTCCGCCAATCCCCTTATTCCCTTTCGGGTGAAACAATGTGAAATTTCAAACTCAACGAGACTGTCATTCCGTAGGAATCTGCCCAGATTTCAGCACGAATCTTGGGCAGATTCCTACGGAATGACAGTTTGGTTGGTTTTTGGCTTTTGTGCATTTATCACCCGAAAGGGAATAATTCAATGGTGCGCAATTCCGGGCGCGGCCACAACCTGCCGTCCGGGCTGCGGATTGCCACCGTATTCGAAATGGTGGCGGTCCGAAAGTGTAAAACAATGGCCCCAATTGAACCCAAAAGCCTCAAAAAGCGCGACGATCCGCGGGTGCATCGGCGTTGGGACGGGGCCGCTTTCTTGCAGGTTTTCCAGTTCGTTGAGGTCGATGGCCGACCCGAACGAGTGGTTGGAGATGTTTTTTGCTGAATTGTGCCGCCGCGCGAGCGGGCCGCTGCTCCGAACCGTCCCCCGATAGACCACCGAGCCGGCCGTGTTGAACAGCATATCGTTCCAGCCAAGTTCGTGGACGGCCGCGAAGACCGCCTCCATGACCGGCTCGAGCACGACAAGGCAACGAACCGTGGTCCGCACCCGCGCCCGGTTGAGCGAGGGGATTTCCATCGGAAACATATAGGTAAGCTCCACGCCGCGGAGGCTGGCCGTGCCGAAAAGCCGTTGCAGGTGTTGCGGATGGGGCGTGTCGCGGTCGGTCAGTTCGTCGATGCGGCGTTGCCACCGCCGTTCAAGTTCATCCGTCGGGAGTTGGTCATTGACCGGGATCCGGCGGTCGATTTCGGCCAAACGATCGCGCCAAGCCTGCCGGATAAGGTCTTTTTGCGACTGCAAATCAACGGCCGCCGGGATGGCGACGAGGCCCGGGTAAAAGAGCCGCCCTGCCACCTCCCCCGCTGCCTGTCCGGTCTCTGCCCGCCAAAATTGGCCCGCAAGGCTGTCCGACCATTCGCGCTGTTTTGCCTCAAATGCCGTCCGGGATGTCGCCCCGTTTTTTAGGGAAAGCCCGTCGAGGTAGGTCGAAATCACAGTCGGACAGCCAGGCGGCAGGATTTGCGGAAAATCGGCGCAAAAGCCCGGTTTTGGCGGCAGCCACCAGCTCTTTCGGGTGTCCGTCGCGATGAGGTCGCGCAGTTTATAGGCCAATGCCCAACCGAGGTTTTCGAGGCAAAAAGCCTCCATCGAGCTGCCCGTTTGCCGGGCCAGTTCCCTAAAATAGGTCGGCACGGCCAATAAAAGGCGCGGCGCGAGGTATCTCGCTTTATGGCGGCCGGGGGTGTCGAGGTTGCCGCTGCTCGTTTTTGGCGACAAAATCCAATCATTGCCCCATCGCATTTGGTCGAGCAGTTCCCCAAAAACCTCGCCCGTGTGCCGCGCGATGGGGAGCAGCGGTTCAAAACCGCCCCTTCGCTTGAAATCCCGCACCTGCTGGGCCGTGATTTGTCGGGCTAAAAGGGCGGCCTCCACGACCTGTTCCGCATCGGCAACGGTCTCCGGGAAGCGCACCGCCGTCAGGAACACAGGCTCCGGCGGCGAACAGCGGAAGGTTTGTGTGCCCGACGGGGCATAATTGGAAGGGCTGCCGGGGGTGAAAATGGACTCGCCCGGCCCCGCGCCCTCGGTCGGTCGCGCCCGCAAAATGAGCTTTTGTGGCAAGACCCGCCCGTGCACATCGGCAATCCGGAGCGCGTATTTTTCCGAAAAAGGCCGAACCACGGGGCTTTTGGAAATGACATGGGCAAAAAGCCCGTCCTGCGCCGAATCGAGCGCGAAGCCCTGCCGGATGGCCTCGTCGCGGCCCAACAACCGGCCCGTGGCGAGCATGGATTCCCAGGCCCGGCCTTCGCCGAAGGCACGGGTCAGGATCAGGTCGCCCGCCTCGAAAACGGTTTCCACGGCATCGCGGGGCCTGGCCTTTATTTGAAAACCGCTGCTGTCGAAAGACTCGCCGGGGTTGATTTTCCCGAAAGAAATGGCATCAAAAAAGTGGCCACCACCCGCGCCCAAAGCCAGACCGGAAGCCAGCTGGCGGCTGGGCCGAAAGAGGTCGGCCTCCGCATTTTGGAGCGCGAGGCGGGCGCAGTCCGGGCAGTTTTCGTGCTGCATCCAATGGCCTTCGCGAACTTCGGGGGCGTTGGTTTTTCCGCAGCCGCAGTCCGCTTCGGGTGCAATTTCCACAAAATTGAACAATTCAGGTTGATCGTCATTTTCAAAAAAAACAGCGTCGGCGAAGTTTTCGATGGAGACCCCGTTTTTTGAAAAAATATGCTCCACCCGCTTGCGATAGGCCGTCTCGCTCGCGCCTTCTGTTGCGGCGTGCCGCGCAAAGGCATCCGACATGGATTTTTTCACCCGGAGGAGCATATCGTCGTAGCTTGTTTGCGCATCGATATTGTTGAATGCGGCGACGATGCCCCGTTTTGCCGGGGCCGGCAAATTGTTCATCGCCTCCTGAATGATGCCGCAAAAAACGCCGACCGTCGTAAAATGTGCATCAAAGACAGGGGCTTTGACCCCCAAAGCGGCCTGCAATGATCGGTGCGTCGCGGCCAAAAGCTCCCTCGCCACCTTTACCAGCGCGTCCAATATTGCTGGGTCGTTGGCTGCCAGATAGAACCGGCGGGCCATATCGCCGGTGCGCAGTTCCCATCGGGTTGCGCCCCCGGCGATGCCGAAATACCGCCCAGCGATGTCCCGCCTTTTCCAGTCCGGTTCGACCGACAGCCCGTATCGGGCAAAATCGGCGGGGGCCTCTGCCATCCAACGGTGCAGTTTTTTGTGCTTGAGCGTGAGCTGCATGAAGCCCGGCGAGACGGTCGCACTGTCCCAGGTATTGATGCCATTGTGGTTTCCGCTGGTCTCGACATTGGCAATCGCCTGCAAAACATCAATCTCGAAATCGGTCAGCGTTGCAATGTTTGGCTGCAATCCCGGCGTCCGCAATTGGCGCAAAAGCCCGGCGAGACGGATATCCGAATAGCGGGAAAGCCCGCGATAGACCATTTCGCCCGCATCGTTTTTGCGGAGCACTTTTTTGAAACCGGGCGGCACACCTTCCGGGTAGGTTTGTGTGGGCATCGCATCCGCAAGCCAGGTGAGGTCGCTGAAAAGGGCCTCATATCGCTGCCCTTCGCGCTTTTGGCGGTCCGTTTTCTGCTTGTTCGGGTTGGTGGCGAAGGATGGGTTTTTTTCAACAAAAAGGTCTGCCGCCAAAAGTTTCGCGTCGCGTTCGCCGTTCGCGACCCGCTGGATATAACTGTCCGGCGCATCGTGGAAAACATAGCGCTGGGCCGCGACCGCAGGCGGGATTGGTGCGTCGGCCTCCGCGAACCGGTCTTCAAAATCATTTTCAAAGTCCCTTTCAAACTCGCGCTCAAACTCATTTTCAAAAGAAGGCCCGTCGGCTTCCGCGTCGTTTTCCTCAAAAAAATAATCGGCCTCGGCGTCCTCCGGGACATTTCCCCAGTCAGCTCCATCAAGGTCGTCGCCGCCACCGAACAGTCCCGGCAAGCTGCCTGCGACTGCGTTGCCGATCCCCGCAAGTGTCCCGCCGATGAAGGCCGCACCGGCCCCAATGGCCGCGCCGATGGTGTTGACCAAATTGGGCCGCACCTTGATGATGGCAAAATATACCCGCTGTGGTTCGTCGGCACTTGCCCGGCCCGGCCTTTCCGTTTGGCGATCAACGGTCTGGTCGATGAACCCATTGGCATCGAGGTGGACAATCCGTCTTGCCACCCGGCCTCCGCCAATATTGCCGCCGATGGTGGTCAATTGCCGCGTCGTCCGGTCGGTGGTCGCCACGATGTCGCAATGCGAACTGTTGCCGCAAGCGATATTGTCGAAAGTGAACCTATGGCCGCCGTAGTTCATACAGAGCATATCGCCCGGTTCAGGCCAGGCGGCGGCCGGGTCGGTCAGTGGGTACGCCCAAAAAGGGTTGTTGTGGTTCTGGAATTCCCTGTTTTGCCGGGCGCAGGCCACATAGCACGAATGGTAACCATTGTAACAAAAATGGTCGCCCGCGCCCGCTTGCCGGACAACATAACAGATAAATGCCGCGCTCCAGGCATTAGTGCCCTGCCATTCGGCACTGCCCAGTTCTGCATCGGTCGGATGATTGCCGAGGCTGTTCCAATAGGCCCGCAAACGGCCGCGCACCAATGCCCCGGTCTCGGTTTGGGTCGGGTGTCCGTTCCAAAAACCCAGCTCGGCGTTCGCGACCCGAACAATCGACTGTTTGATGGAAAGCCAGTTCATCGCGCCTGCGCCGGGCGTTTCGAGTTTCGCGGCGGGTATCCAGCCCCATGCCTGCGCCGGGCCGGCCTGTCCGGGGCGCAAAGGGCGGACGACGAAGACCATTTCGTCGCCGTTGTGCATCGCGCTCCGTTGTACCTCGACGAGCGAATAGCGGGGGACCCTTTCCCGCGTCGCCGTGAAAACGGGAGGATCGGTGCGGATCATGGCACTCCCGGAAGTGACCGTTCGGAGGTCGCGGGCGGTTTGCGGCGGGGCGGCCTGTTCAAAAATATCGAGCGAAGTTTTCATGTTAGATGAATGGTTTGGAAAGGTGGGCAGGCCGATCGGCCCGTGTTTTTTTTCAAATTGGAGGAGCATCGCATCCACGTCGAGGAGGCCGGCCCCGGTCTGGTTGGGCCCGATCTCCGGGGGCATCCCATCCATTGGGCGCAGGTTGGAGAGCAGAAAGCTGCGCGTCGTCTCGATGGGCAACGGCCTTCCTGCCGCCTCAAAAAGCAGCGCGACTGCCCCCGTGACGTGCGGCGCGGCCATGCTTGTGCCTGATTTTGCCGTTAGTTTTCCGGTCGAGCGGGCAGCCGAGCGCGGGGCAGAGCGGGCGGCAACAATGCCCACGCCGGGGGCCAACAGGTTCGGCTTTTGCCGTCCGTCGGCCGTCGGCCCAGCACTGCTGAACGTGGCCGGAGCTTGCGCCGACGGGTCGAATGCGCCGACGGCAATCGTGTAAAAACCGTTGCAAATGCTGCCCGTCGTGAAGTTTGGGTCGGCCCCGGTGCCCTCAAAAACGGACTGGCATTTGCGGCAGCCGCTGTCCCGCTCGATCCAAGCATGGTATCGGCCATCGACCACATCGAGGCCGTCGAGCGTGATTTCCCAAATGCCCTTCGGGGCGTTTTTGTACAAAAAAATGTCGATATGGTTGAACCCCGTGTTCGGTTCGAGGGCGCGGTGATAGATGCGGCCAACGATTTTTTTGCCGAAGGCCACATCGCTGTGGTTGCCCAATTTTACGGTCTGTGCCGTCCCATCTGGCGCAGCGAGCGTGACGGAAAAGAGGTCGCGGCCCGCGTACCAGACCTCCAGTTCGTTGGGGGTCCGGTCGTGCTCATCGACGACCCAACGGAGTTCGGCCCTGCCGCCGGGGGTGAGCGTTCCGGAGGCATGGATATTGGCGGAGAAATAATTGCCCGCGCTGTTGATGATCGCACGGCCGGGCTTTTCTTTCAAAAAAAAATCCATGCCCTGTTCGACGAGCGAGCTGCCCTGATGGCTGCCGCCGTGCTTGCCGACGCTCATGTTGATGGCCACCGGCCGGCTGCCCGCCACGGTGCCGATAAAATCAATGGCCTCCAAGATGCGCACCGAATCGCCAAGGTTGGCCAGCCCCTCGATGTTCCCGGCGGAAAGGTGGACACCGACAATCCGCGCCCGTGGGGCCATGCCCGCCTCGCCGACCGTGCCGTTGCCAGCAGCGATACAGGTGACGTGCGAGCCGTGCGCCCCTTCATCGCCGCCGTCGCCGCTCGCCGCATGGTAGCCGAGGGCATCGAAAGGCCGTTCGGAAAGGATCGCCCGGTCTATTTCTTCCTTAAAAAAAACACGGCCATAGCCATATTTTTCGGCGGACGGGTGGAAAGGCGCCGTCTGGTCCCAAATGGCATCGAAGCGGGTCGCGCCCGTGGCCGGGTCGAGGAAATTGGGGTGCGTAAAATCGAACCCCCAATCCACCGCCGCCACGAGGGTGCCCTCGCCCGAAAAGCTGCGGCGGTGACTGCGGGTCCGGCGGCTGGCCTTGGGCATTTTTTGGCCTTCGGCAAATCCAATATCGGGTTCGGAAGCGACGAAACGGGGGGCTTTGAGGCTCACAACGGCCTCATCCGCCCAAATTTCGGCGATGCGGGCAACGGGCAACCGACAGGTCGCGACCTCGCCAAACCGGGCAACGATCCGGAGTCCGGGGGGCGGGGCTGCGCCCTTTGCCAGTTTTACGATGGCCTCCATCAGCTCTCCCGGTCGCGGGTCGGCCAACACGAACTCTTGGAGCGCGGGGTCCATATTGATTGAAGGTTGGGTTGGAATGCGGGTTGCGCCGTGTCAAATACCGGGTGGGCAAACGGTTTGCCGCGCCCAATTTTTCGCGGGCGCGGCAAATGTTCATTGAAAAGTCAGGTCGTTTTTTTCAAAAAAAGCCTTGCGAAGGATCATTTGGGAATGGCCCCCAAAACTTCGGGCTGTTGTTGGACTGCGGCCACAGGTTCAACGAACGGATCGGGGCATTCACCAACGGGAAGGTCCTTGTCCGTGACCCCGTTCGTGGTGCTGATAAATGCTTTTTGCAAAAAGAGCAGGAAAGTGGACTTGCCGATGATCTCCGAACTGGGAGGTGTGGACTTCGGGCCGGAGAGGCCTTTTATCATCACATCCTGCTGGTCGTTTCTGCCGGGCGTGACCGAAATGGAGTCGGCATCTTCGCAGAAAATCTTGCGCACCTGGTTCCAAGCCTCGATCACGGCCTCCTTTCGGAGGCGGTTTATTTCGACCCTGACCCTTTCGTTGATGAGCACATCGCGGCGGATGACCTCGTTTTGGAGGAAGAGGGCGTAGAGCCACGGGTTGTCCATGAGCCAGCCCATGACGGCCTGCATAGCGGCGAAATTGTCCTCGACCTCGATCTGTTTTTCCTGCAAATGCTTTTTTGCGCGGTCGGCCTGGATGAAGGAAAGTAGGAAATTCTGGTTGTCCATGATTTTGTGGATTTTGAAATTTAAAAAAGACGGTCAGTGCCGGCCTATTTATTCATCATCATCATCATGACCAATATCATCATCGTGTTGTCGCTCGAGCCGGATGAGCCACTGTTGTTGTTGTTCATCAGCAAGATCATCGGGAGCATCATGCCCATGTTGTTGTTGCCGTCCTTCGACGACGACGACGACGAACTGCCGCCCATGCCGCCCGAGACCATGAGCGGGAGGAGCGTGGTCATCATGTCGAACTTGGCGGACTTGACGGTGTCCACTTTGGGATTGGTGTCGCTGACATCCTTGGTGGCATCAAAAACCGATTTGTTGAACGTGACCTCGGTCAATTTCGGCGGCATGAGCGCACTGAACATCTGGCCCTGTTGGATGCCCCCGATCTTTTTTGTGTTTTCGTCCAGCGATTTGCCGAGGCGGGCGAGGCCGTCGTCGAGCCGTTTTGTGTTCGAGTTGAGCACGCCAATGGCCTTGCTGTTGTCGAGGATGGCCTTGTTGTTGGCCAATACCTTTTTCTCGAGCTCGCGGAACTCGCCCTGCCGCACGAGGTCATCGGGCAGATTGACCTTTGCCTTTCCGGCTGGCGTGTCGATCTGGCCCGTCCCACGGTAAGGGCGGTGGAAACCGGGCGACATTGGCCTGCCCCGCACACCTCGCGCATTGCGCACGCCCCCCCGGCGGCGGCTCTCGTCGCTGTCGGATTGGTAGGAATCGTCGCTGTCAGAATAGTACGAGTCGTCGCTGTCGGAATAATAGGAGTCGTCGTTTTCATAGAGGACCTCGGCCCCGTTCCAATTTTCGAAGTTCATGTCAAATGAATTTTAAGGTGAAAAAATCAATTTTGTGCGCGCACCGAGGCTGCCCTGCGCGCGATCGAGGGCTGGACGAACTGCAGGAAAAGTGCCTCGTCCGGTTCGTATGCGCCCGGTTTTCCGAGCCCTCGACAAGCCCGGCAAGTGTGGTCAAAGCCAAAACAAAACGGGCAGGCGCCGAGTGCATGGGCGATGTCCTCCTCGAAACCGGTCATCTCCCCGATGCGGTCTTCAAGTTCCCCGACCTCCGCTTGGAGCTGCCGGACCTTGTTGGCGGCACGACCAAGTTGGTGCCGCAGCCGTTCGGCCTCGTCTGGCCGTGCGTTTTTGTGGGGGTCGCCACCGTCGCCGTCGTCGTTGTTTTTCGCGTTCATCTGCATCATCGTGAGCATGGCCTGCATTTGCGGGTTGTCCCCCATTTGTTGCGAAAGGAGCTGTTCGAGCATCGGGTTCATCATGTTTTTTTTTAAAAAATGAATAACTGTTTAGGATGGGGCTGTACCGGCCGGCTTCAGCCGCCGTATTGTGTTAAAAATAGCCGTATTGGTTATAAATCGTTGATTCAGGATTGTCTATTTGGCGGTAAATCTCCAATAAGCACAAAATCGGCGGCTAAAGCCGGCCGTTACAAGCCCGTCCTAAACAGTTACTTGTTTTCAACGGACC
>JANOQP010000736.1:0-12349 GCA_031414895.1 Saprospirales bacterium | reverse complement strand
TATTTGACAATTGAATTGAAAGCGGCAATCCCAACAAGTTTTTCGGGCAAAATGGACAATTGGATGTTCGGCTGCGATGTCTGCCAAGAGGTCTGTCCGTGGAACCGGTTTTCAAAAAAAACTGCGGAGCCAAAGTTTGCCCCGCACCCCGATTTGTTGGGCATGACGCGCCGAGATTGGGAAGAGGTCACGGAGGCCGTTTTTCAAAAAGTGTTCAAAAAATCGGCGGTGAAACGGGCGAAGTTCGTGGGGCTGCAGCGGAACATTGGCTTTCTTTCTCCTTAAGGAATCATTCCCAAAAAGCCGGTGCCATCTTGTTGCGCAAAAATCCTTGCGAAAAATACCATCCCCGTAACTATTTAACACGGTAGTCGGCGTAGGTGTGCGGCCTTCCTGTTTTTCCGGTCAATCAATCATTTTGGCCAATGTCGTTTTCCCTGCCTGGCGCGGCCCAACGATGGCGACTGCGGGAAATTGGCCGATGAGCCGAAGGGCATCCGCTTCGGCTTTCCTTGGAATGTTTTCTATCATTTTACGCCGAAAATCAGCTATTGGATTGTATGATTTTCGGGGTAAAAATTGATTGCATGTTTTGAAAACAAAAAAATACGCCAAATGCATTTCGCACAGCGCAAAAAGAGGTGCGCGAGTAACAGGAACACCTCCTATTTCTGGGCGGGCTCCGTGCTGGCCGAATGAATTTTAGCGGCCCTCCGCACGACCTCCGGCAGCCTATTTTTTCAAAAACCGCACGACTTCCAGCCCTTTTTCATCAAAAATTTCCACAAAATACAATCCGGCTGGCTGGTCGCCAAGGTCTATCCTGCCCGATTGGACCGCCCCGATTTTGACCGTCCGCCCGTCCGAACTTTTGATGCGGTAATTAAAATGGGCCAAATTTTCGGCAGATTGGACCTGAAAAACCCCGTCCGTCGGGTTCGGAAAAACCGTCCAATCGGGCGATAAAAACTCGACGGCCACGACAGGGCTCAACTCGGCCAAGCCGTCAAAATCCACAAAGTTCAACCGATAAAAATGCCGGCCCGTGCCGGGTTGGCGATGTGCGAATGAGTGGTTTTGTCCTGTTTGGACTGGTTTTTCACCGATTTTTTCAAAAAAAATGCCGTCCAAACTATGCTGGATTTCGACCATCCGGGTGTTGAAAGTGGCCGCCGTGGCCCATGCCAACACCGCGTCACTGCCTTTTATTGCCGCTTTAAAATCAATCAGCTCAACCGGGAGCGAGGCCGCAAAACCGGCCCGGATATAGTCGGTCACGACCGTCGCCGTGTAATCGGTGTCCCAATTGCCTTTCGACAAAAGCCGCGCCCCGGCCATGAACTCCGGCAGCCCGCCCGACAGCCCGAGCGAGGCCATGTAGGTCGAAATATTGCGGCCCGGTTCGGGATAGCTCACTTGGGTGAACATCGACCCCGTTTCGCCCGATTGCGCGAGCCAAGTTGCGTAGCTGATGCTGCCGCTTTGAAAACTATTGTTGA
This sequence comes from Saprospirales bacterium, assembly GCA_031414895.1. Lineage (GTDB taxonomy): Bacteria > Bacteroidota > Bacteroidia > Chitinophagales > Saprospiraceae > JANOQP01. The sequence goes on along the minus strand of JANOQP010000736.1, from coordinate 10,850 downwards.
CCGTCTGCGAGAAATATTTGTTGTTGGAGAACACGCAATTTGGGTACGAACTCGCCGCCGCACAGCCACCACCGGGGTTCAGTTGCTGGACATGGTTGTTGTTGATGGACGAAGTGCCGATGGCCCCGATGCCCATTTGGATGCCGTTGTTGTTGCCATAAAAAGTGCCAGGGCCGAACGGGATGTTCTGGCACCAATTGTAGATTTTGTTGGCTTGGATGTTCAAATTGGCGTAGCCATCGGTCGCCGTCATCGCGTTTGTGTACAAAACGGTGTTCGCATAGTCTTTGATGATATTGTTTTGCACGAGCACATTGGCGGCTTTGGCGATGAAAATGGCGCGTCCCGGGTCAAAACTTTCGTTGCGCGCGCCGATGACCACGTTGTTCGTGAGGCTGCCGGTGACGGATTCGGTGGGCCAGTTGATGGTCGATTCGCTGGTCCCGAACTGGATATTGTTGACGTTTTCGAGCACGAGATTGTCATCGACCGTGCCGCCGCAGCGCATCCCGATGCCGGTGGCCGAGGCGCGGGCAACGATGTTTTTTTTGAAAACAACGTTTGAGTTTTTCACCTGAAAATAAGTGTTGTGCTTAAAAGCCGTCGGAAAAGAGCCGATCGCCACGTTCCAACCGTTGTGGTCCAGCACGCATTCATCGAAAAGGATGCCGTTGATATTGTTCAAAAAAATGGGCTGGGAAGGGAGCGTTCCATAAGCCGCGCCATCGGTCACGATAGTCCGCCGAACATCAAGCTTGGTGCGCACTTCGCCCGTCGGGTCGCTGTTCGGGCTGTGCGCGATGATGCAGCCGGGGAAGGCGTCGATGGCGCAGTTTTCAATCCAGATATTTGAAAATTCGCTGAACGTGAGGAAGGCCGACGGGCTGTCGCCACTCCCCAAGGTGTGCGGTTTGAAATAAAGCCCCGTTAGCGCGAAGTGCGAATTGTTGCCGCCGATCAGCTCGATGCCGTTGAGGTCGCCGGTCAGGATTTGTGGGCGCACGCCCGGCCCGTAATTGCCGATGACGAGCGGTTCGTTGATGTTGCGGCCGGAAATATTCATCGTCCCGAAATTTTGGTTGGCCCAGGTTTCGCCCGATTTGAACAGCAAATAATCCGGGAAACCGCTCCGCAATTGAGCTTTTGCCGCAGAAATCGTCGAAAAGGCCAAAATGGTGCCGGTCGGCATGTACACGTCGCCCCCGATCTGCGGGTCGTTGGGCGCGTAAAACTGGCCGGTCGCATCGTTGCCGCTCATCGCGCTGACGTAGATTATCCGGCTGTCCGCGCTCGGCGCAAATTGGGTCCAACCGTTCACGATGGGCGGTTGGGCGAGGGCTGTTTTTGTCAAAAAAAGGCCGAGGAATATCAGGTTCCGCATGGTTTAGATTTGTTTATAAAGTCAGGTTGATGTGAAATGGAAAATCGCTGCCCGTGCGCCGGCAAGATAGCCACCAAACTTTGATGGTGATTTTCGGGGACGCCGTGAGCGGGCCGATGGGATGATTTTTGGAAAATCAGGCAAAAAAAAATGGCAGTGCCCCTTTTTTCTTGGCGGGCCCCGTGCTGGCCGCGTGAAGAAATTTTCCCCAAAAACAACCACATTTTAGCTTTCTTTGCCCCAGTAATTTACAAAAACCAATAAAAAAATGGACTCGATCCACCGGTTTTCGGTTAAAGGTCTGGAAGGTCAAACCATTGATTTTAGCGCCTTTCGGGGCAAAAAAATACTCGTCGTGAACACCGCATCCGCGTGTGGCCTCACGCCGCAATACCAACAGTTGGAAGAGCTGGCCGCTCATTTTGCCCAAAAACTCGTCGTTGTCGGCTTTCCGTGCAACGATTTTGGCGGGCAAGAACCGGGCGGCGCGGACGAAATCCGCACTTTTTGCGAAAGCCATTTCGGGGTCTCGTTTCCGCTCGGCGCAAAAGTGGACATCCTCGGCGCGTCGCCGTCGCCCATTTACGGGTGGCTGACGCAAAAATCCGGGAACGGTTTCGCCGATTCGACCGTCAGTTGGAATTTTCAAAAATACCTGTTGGACGAAAACGGGCACCTCGTGGCGATTTTTTCGCCCACCGTTTCGCCGCTCGACCAAGTAGTTTTGGCGTGGTTTGACTGATTTTTTTTACCACATAGGCACATAGTTCATCGAGCTATTTTGAACGAAATCTTTGTGAACTATGTGTCCATGTGGTAAAAAACACCGCCTTTTCATCAAAAACTGGGTGTAAAGTTTTATTCAACGCCCATGTTCCTCCTCGGACAAAATTCCGCAAAACAGCAACTAGCCCGCGTCATTGCGTCGGGCAGGGTGCCGCACGCGCTCCTTTTTTTGGGGCCAACGGGCGGCAGCGGATTGAGTTTGGCGCATTGGTTTGCGCGGTTTTTGCTCTGCGAAAATTCCGCCGAGGGCGGCCCCTGCGGAAATTGCGCGGCCTGTCAAAAAACATCAAAGGTCACCCATCCCGACCTCCATTTTTCGTTCCCGACGGTTGGGGCGAAGGCGGTTTCCACTCAATTTATTGGTCAATGGCGGGCCGCTTTGCTCGAAAACCCGTATTTCGATGTCCAAAATTGGCTAGACCGCATCCGCGAAAAAGAGACGGGCAACGCGCAGGGCAACATCACGGCGGAGGAATGCGGCGCGATCTTGAAAAAATTGAGCCTGAAAATTTTTGAGGGAAAATACAAAATCGTCCTCCAATGGCGGCCCGAATTTCTCGGCGAACAGGGCAACAAGCTGCTCAAATTGATCGAGGAGCCGCCCGAAAACACCATTTTTTTGCTCGTCGCCGAAAACCCGGATTTGATATTGCCGACCATTTTGAGCCGCACCCAGCTCGTCAAGGCCGATGGTTTGAGCGATGAAGAAATCCGCGATGGGCTTGTATCGCAAAAAAATATTGCGGCCAGCCGGGCCGAGGAAATCGCGTTCATGGCGGACGGCAATTTCGCGCTCGCGCAAGATTTGGCGAATGCCGAAACGGGCGGCGAAGCCCGGTTTTTGCTCGATTGGCTGCGCGAATGCTATCGCCTCAACACCGACGACTGCCGAAAACTGTTGAAACGGACGGACGAATTTGCCCAAAAAGGCCGCGAAAACCAAAAGCTGTTCCTCACCTACGCGCTCCATTTCCTGCGGGAGTTCATGGTGCTGCGCGAGACCGGCAACCCGCGCGCCCGGCTCGGCGCGGAGGAACTGAAAACGGCGCAAAATTTGACGAAAGTCATTGATTTTCAACGACTTACGAAACTGGTCGGGCTGTTCGATGCCGCCAATTTTCACGTCGAAAGGAACGCAAACCCGAAGATCCTGTTCATGAACGCATCTTTGGAAGTCAACCGGATCTTGAAAAATTGAGATGAAAACCTTGTTCTTTATCAAAATCGGGATGCTTTTGGCCGTTTTGGTGGGCTGCGCGGCAAAATACCGGCCCATCGAGCCGCTGACCGTGAAGTTCGACGACCGGGCGGACTCGCTGGCGAACGGCGATATTTTGGTTTCGTGGGAATACGATGTCCTCAAAAATGCGGGCAACAAAAAAAATGCGCGAAAAGAACGCCGTCATGAGGTGAGTTTGCTGGCCGTCCGGGTCTCCAATTTTACGGGCGACACGCTTTTTTTGCCCGAAAACCTGTCGGTCATTTCTGAAAAGGACACACTGGAAATGCTTTTTTCGGACGATGCCTACGACGAACTTCGGCAGACAATTGCGGACAATTCGTTCGAAGGCGACAATTATGATGAAGGTTGGCTGATTGCCCTGGGCATCGATTTTTACAACACGGCGGTGCAGACGAAGGCCAATTTGCGGTTCGCGAAAGAGCTGGACAAATTTTACCTGACCCCCTGTTTTGTCGCACCGGGAAAAACAACCATCGGGCTTTTGGCCCTGCCAGTTAAAAAAAAGAAACCTTTGCGGTTCGAATTGCGGGACTGAAAAGAATAAACGGCCTATGCCTTTGTCATTCTGAAAGAAACCGTCGCCATTTTGACGGGGCTTTTTAAGGTGAAAAAAGCAACAAAACGGGCCTCATCCACGGCCGTTGTTGGCGTCCCCGCCTGCAACTTTTGAGCCGCACCATATATATAGGAGGAGTTTGGCGGGGATGCCGACGACTGCCTGAAACCAATTTAATTGACAAAAAAATGGCCTGTTTAGGATGTTCCTGCGGAACAACAAAACCAGATAGCAAAGCCGAGGGCACGCCGAAAGGCTGCGCCAGCGGCGGTTGCGCGACCGGCGGCTGCAACAAGCGGAACACCTACGATTGGATCACGGCGATGGGCATCACGGATGCCGTGCCGTTCGATATGGTCGAGGTGAGCTTCAAAAACGGTGCGCGGAAGGATTTTTACAAAAACCCACCGTGGGCGCGGGTCACGACGGGCGATTGGGTCGTCGTCGATACGGGCGGCGGTTTCGACATCGGGCGCGTTGCGTTGAGCGGCGAACTTGTCAAGTTGCAGATGAAGAAGAAGCACGTCCGCGAGGATTACCGCTTCAACGCCGTCGTCCGAAAATCGAACGAGCGCGACATGGAGCGCTATTCGGAGATCCGCGAACTGGACCAGCCGACGATGGTCAAGGCCCGCGCGATCGGCCGCTCGCTGCGCATGGACATGAAAGTGAGCGATGTCGAATTTCAGGCCGACGGGCGGAAGGCGACCTTTTATTACACGGCGCAGGGCCGCATTGACTTCCGGGAACTGATCCGGCTTTTTGCAAAAGAGTTCCGGGTAAAAATCGAGATGCGCCAGATCGGGGCGCGGCAGGAAACGGCCCGGCTCGGCGGCATCGGCCCGTGCGGGCGGGAACTTTGTTGCTCGACGTGGCTCACCGATTTCAAATCGGTCTCGACGGCGGCTGCCCGCTATCAAAACATCGCGATCAACCAGACGAAATTGAGCGGCCAGTGCGGTCGCCTGAAATGCTGTTTAAATTACGAACTCGACACCTATATCGAGGCACTCGACGATTTCCCGGAACGCGCCGACCGCATCCAAATGCAGAACGGCAAGGCGATCTTGATCAAGACCGACGTGTTCAAGCGCATCATGTACTACGCCGTCGAAGGCGAGCGCGGGAAGCTGTACATCCTTTCGGTGGACACGGTGAAAGAGATCATCGAAAAATCGAAAAAGGGCGAAAAACTCGATTCGCTCAACGATATGCAAGTGCGCGTCGAGACGGCGGGCATGGATGACGAACCGGATTTCGAGGCCGTCAACGATGTCATCGACCTGCCGCCAGAAGAACGCCGCAAAAAGAAAAAGAAGAAAAAACCATCCGACGGCGCACCGCGCCCTGCCGAAAGGAGCGGCTCGAACCCCGACCGTCCGCGCCCCGAAATGCGCCCGCGCCCGCCGCAGGCCGACGGTGAAAACCGTCCGGAACAACCGCGCAACCCGAACCAAAACCCGCAAAACCGCCCGCCGCGCCCACCGAAGGCCGAAGGCGCAACCCGTCCGCAACAGCCGCGCACCCAGCACCCAAACCCGCAAAACCGTCCGCCGCGCCCGCCGCAAAACGACGGTGAGCCACGCCCGCCGCGCCCTGATGGCCCGCCAAATGCGGACAAAACGCCGGGCGAAAACAACAGCCGCAACAACCGCAACCGCAACCGGGGCCGTGGGCCGAAAGACGGCGGCGGCGGAAATGGCGGCGGCGACAAACCCGAATAGCCAGGGGGCCGATTTTTTGATTTACGAGATACGATTTACGAGCTACGATTTATGATTTTTACGAACCGAAAACCTGCGTGATTGGCTTTTAACTAATTGATAATCAATAAGTTACTGGCAAATCAATTGATGTGGCGGCGGCTAAAATCATAAATCGTAGCTCGTAAATCGTATTTCGTAAATCAAAAAATCGGCCCTGCAAAAAATCCTAAATCATTAATTCATTATTTGATGAAATACGACGTCATCGTCATCGGCTCTGGGCCGGGCGGCTATGTGGCCGCCATTCGCTGCGCCCAATTGGGCATGAAAACCGCCATCGTTGAAAAATACGCCGTCCTCGGCGGCACTTGCCTCAACGTCGGGTGCATCCCGTCGAAGGCGCTCTTGGATTCGAGCGAGCATTTCCACAACGCGATGCACACGTTCGCGGCGCACGGGATCGACCTCGCGACACCGCCCGCCGTCAATTTTACCCAAATGATTGCCCGGAAATCGCAGGTCGTGACCGAGAACAACAAGGGCATCGAGTTTTTGATGAAAAAGAACAAGATCGACGTGCATATCGGGCATGGCTCGTTCCTTTCCGCGACAAAAATTTTGGTCAAAAAAGCCGACGGCACGTCCACCGAACTCGAAACCGAACGCGCCATTATCGCTACCGGGTCCAAACCGATCGTTCCGCCGGGCTGGAATTATGACAAAAAACGCGTCATCACCTCCACCGAGGCCCTTTCGCTGCCCGAACTGCCCAAATCGATGGTCGTCATCGGTGGCGGCGTGATCGGGCTGGAACTTGGGTCGGTCTTCGCTCGGCTCGGCACGAAGGTCGAAGTTGTCGAGTTTTTGGACCGGCTCATCCCCGGCATGGACGCGGACTGCGGCAAGGAACTGCAGAAAATATTGAAAAAAACGAGCATCGAATTTCACCTAAAACACGGCGTGACCACCGTCGAACCGTCCGAAAAAAGCGTCAAGGTCACCGCCAAAAGCCGCGACAACGAAACCGAAAAAACCTGGGACGTCGATTATTGCCTCGTCGCCATTGGCCGAAAACCGTACACGGACGGCTTAAATTTGACCGAGATTGGCATCAAAACGGACGAAAAAGGCCGTATCGCGGTCAATTCGCATTTGCAGACCGACATGCCCAACATTTTCGCCATCGGCGACGTGATCACCGGCCCGATGTTGGCCCACAAAGCGGAGGAAGAGGGCGTTTGCGTCGCCGAATTTATGGCCGGACAAAAGCCGCATATAGACAATAATTTGATTCCCGGCGTCGTTTATACTTGGCCCGAAGTGGCAGGGGTGGGGCAGACCGAGGAGCAATTGAAGGCCGCCGAGGTGCCCTACAAATCCGGCAAGTTCCCGTTCAAGGCACTTGGCCGCGCCCGCGCCAGCATGGACACGGACGGTTTCGTGAAAGTCCTCGCGCACAAAGAAACCGACGAGATTTTGGGGGTCCACATGGTCGGTGCGCGGACGGCGGACATGATCGCCGAGGCCGTCGTCGCGATGGAGTTCCGAGCCTCGGCGGAGGACATTTCGCGCATGAGCCACGCGCACCCGACCTACACGGAGGCCATGAAAGAGGCGGCGATGGCGGCAACGGCGGGGCGGCCGATCCATATTTGATCGCGGGTCACGGAATTGGCCGCGCCCAAATCCGTTGCGCGACCCGTTTTTTTTTGGTTTGAAAACCTATTTTTGTAAAAAATTTGAACCGACCATGCAACAGCTAATTTTGAACGTCCGAGAAGACAGTTTGCCCTTTTTGTCCGAGCTGCTCTCAAAGTTCGACTTCGTGGAAATCGTGAAACCGGCCAAAAAAGGCCCGGCAGAAAAAAAATGGACGAAGGCGGAGCAACGGTTTTATGATGAGCTCAAGGATTCGTTTGAGCAAATGGAGCTGCACCGCCAGGGAAAAATCAAATTGAAAACCGCTGACGAACTAATCCAAGAATTATGGCCAACATAGTTACCCCCCGTTTTTTTGAACAGCAATTGAAGCGGCTGTCCAAAAAATTTCCGTCGCTAAAAAATGAATTTCGAGGACTGATTGAAAGCATTCAAGCCAATCCGACCCAAGGTGTTTTTATCGGCAGGAACTGTTATAAGATCCGCCTTTCGATTGCCTCAAAAGGGCGCGGGAAAAGTGGGGGTGGACGCGTTATTACCTGTTTTCAAGTTGTGGAAGACACGGTCTATTTGCTCGCGATCTATGACAAATCCGAACAAGAATACATCTCGGACGATGCGCTGGACAAAATCCTGAAAGCACTTGGACTTGAAGAAAACCCATGAAGGGCCTCAATAAAAAAACGCCAACTACTTGACAATCAAATAGTTGGCGTTCTTTTTTTTATCAAAAATCGAAAAATCAGTGCGTCGATTTCTGGTTTTGCCGGCCAATAAAACCCGCGCCGATCATCAACAAACCGATGAGCGAGAGCGCGAGCGAGGCCGTGTAGGAATCGTCCGAGCCGTCGGCGATGTCCATGAATTTGACGATGCCGCCGCCGAGGGCGAGCGATCCGGCGAGAAGTGATGCAATTTTCATGTCTTAAAAGTCGAAGTTTTGTACAAAATTTGGGCGAAAATAGAAAAGGCAAACCAGTTTTAGGGTCCCATGAGAGCATTTCACGAAAAAGGGCGTTTGGAGGCCGGTTGCGACGAGGCCGGGCGGGGCTGTTTGGCCGGGCCGGTGTTCGCGGCGGCGGTCATTTTGCCGGAAGATTTTTTTCACCCGTTGCTCAACGATTCGAAGCAACTAACTGAAAATCAAAGGGTTATGCTCCGGCCGATCATTGAAAAAGAAGCGATTGCCTGGGCGGTTGCCGAGGTTTCGCCGAAGGAAATTGACGAGATAAATATCCTGTGGGCCTCCGTTTTGGCGATGCAAAAGGCCGTCGGCCTGTTGAAAAAAAGGCCCGATTTTCTATTGATCGACGGCAACCGCTTCCGTAAATACCAAGATTTGCCGCACCTCTGCGTGGTGAAGGGCGATGCGATTTATGCCTCGATCGCCGCCGCGTCCGTCCTCGCTAAAACCAATCGCGACGACCGGATGACCGAACTTGACCTCGAATTCCCGCAATATTTTTGGAAAAAAAACAAAGGCTATCCGGCCCCCGCGCACCGGGCTGGCATCCGCGAATTTGGCCCGACCGAACACCACCGAATGAGTTTTCGGTTGTTGCCGGAGGAAAACCAGTTGTCGCTTTTTTAGTTGATTGTCTGAACGGTGATTTATTTGATTTGTGTGATTTCGATGATTTTGAAAATCAAAAAAATCACACAAATCAAAAAAATCACCGTTCAGACAAAAAACTACGGTTTTGCCTTCGGGTTCGACTTTTGGTTTTCGGCAAAAATCTCGGCCTGCGTCCTAAATTCAACTTTGTTGAGCAATTGTGTCAGCCGTTCGCGCTCGATTTGGAAGGCTGCGAGTGCGTCGCCCTTCATCGGGTCGGCGTTCGGAAGGTCAAGTTTGAGCCAATTGACCTGATTGCCGTTTTTCCAAAAACGGAAACAGACGTGCGGCCCCGTCGCCAGGCCCGTCGAACCGACATAGCCGATGGTCTGGCCCTGCGAAACATGGGTGCCCGGACGGATGCCTTTCGCAAAACCCTGCATGTGCAGATATTGGGTTTCGTAGGTTTTGTCGTGGCGGATCTTGACAAAATTGCCGTTGCCGCCGCGCCGACAGGCCTCCAAAACCGTCCCGTCGGCGACCGCCATAATTGGCGTGCCATAAGAAGCGGCGTAATCCGTGCCGAAATGCGGGCGATGATAGCCGAGTACCGGGTGCAGCCTGTTCATGCTGAAACCGGAGGAAATGCGGCTGAACTTGACGGGCGATTTCAGAAAAGCCTTCCGCGCCGGGCGGCCTTCTGCATCGTAATAATCCGTTTTTTTCTCAAATGAATTGTCGAAACGGAAGGCGTAGGCCGGTTTTCCGTCGCGCTCATAAAGTGCGGCGAGAACCTTGCCCGTGCCAACTTCTTTGCCCTCGACGAGGTGCTGTTCATAAACGACCTTGAAGCGGTCGCCCGGTTTTTGGCGGTAAAAATCAACGGAGGCGGCCAAAATGTCGATCATTTTATCGGCCACATCGTCGCTCAAACCATTGTCGGTCATGGCCTGCCAAAAGCTCGATTCCAAAACGCCGCTCGCCGAACGGGTCTCGGTCTGCACGTCGCGTTTGTGGGTCTCCACTTTGAACGGCGCGTTGAGCTGGAAAGTAACGAACTCGTATGGGTTCGGTTCATAGACGAGCCAATCTGCATGGTCGGCCCTCGTCGAAAGGAAGGTGTATTTTTTGCCCGTTTGGAGGCTGGAAATGTTGAAATTGCCTTTCGCGTTCTTCACCAAAAGGTCGATGTCGTTGGTGGACAATCCCTGTGCTTGCAGGATCTTGCCCAAAATATCGCCCGATTTGAACTTGTCCTCAAAGACGTTGAAATGGTCGAGCGCGAACCCCCAACGGATATTTTCGGGGCGGTCGAAAATCACCCCGATTTGCGGCTCGGCGAGCGCGAGGCCTGCGGCGAGTTGGTCTTTATTTGTTGAAATAAAAAAAGTGGCGAGGGAAATGGCGGCTGTCGCGAGCGTGACCCGAACGGTGTTTTTCGGGGTCACATGGGTCAAAACTGCCCCGCGCAGCCGCCGAAGCGACTGTGACAAAAGATCATCCTGCATATTATAATTGCCGGAAACGGTTTAGTAAAATGAAGCGACCGGCAACGGCGAATGTAAAAAGGCATTTTTCAAAATTGCGCCTTTTGCGAAGCGGCAACCCGTCAAAAGTTTTCCACAAACAGATATAACCCATTGATTTTCAATGGCTTGTGAAAGTTATCCACAAGTGTTAAAATTGGAAACGGATAGAAAAAAAGGTATTTATGTCGCAAAAATGGAGGGTTGAACAGTTTTTGGGGATGGTAAAAAAATGAACCAGGGCCACGAAAATTGCCTGATTTTTCAATAAAAAAAACCATTCGGCGACATAAAATTTAACATTTGCTGCAACCCTTTCTCACCCGCCCTGTCATTCATTCAACACACCTTCAAACGGGAAAACAATCCAACGGCACCTGTAATTTGGACACGACGCACAACCATCTCGAACTCGTGGAAGCCTGTCGGCAAGGCACG
>JANOQP010000735.1:0-2969 GCA_031414895.1 Saprospirales bacterium | reverse complement strand
TGAATTGGGACTTTCAAAAAAAACAAAAATCGACAAATACGGGATCTATCCCCAATATCTCGAAAGGGCGTCGCGGTTATTGGGGCCAGACCACTATATGTACCCTACGCTTAAAGCAAGAAGCCATTTCTTTAAAGGCTATTTGCTCGCTTTGTCAAATACAAACCCCGATAAGGCTTTAGGCGAGAAAGCGCATGCCGAATTAAGGGCTGCCCTGGAATGGGTGCCAGATCTGCCACATGCCTATTTTGTGATGAGCACTGTTTTCGGATATAACCTCCTTCAGGTCGATTCAATGGAACATTACGCACGGAAGGCCATCGAGTTGTACCCGACCTGGGTTTTGCCTTATGCCGAAATGGCTGGCATCCTTTCTTATCGGTACAAAATGTACGGCCGCGCAAATGATTACATTCAAATTGCGATGCGCGCAGATTCCACTTCGGCAATCATTTGGAACGCCCTTGGTTGCATAAACTTTGAACAAAAGAAATATCCCGAAGCGGAACATCAATTCCTAAAGGCCACCATGTTGGATCCCTCGTTCATCCTGCCGCTCAACAGCCTCGGCAAGGTGTATTACCACACCCGGCGCTACGCCGAGGCAGAGCGGGTCCAAAAAAAAATAATCCAAATGGACTCAACCTTGATACATGGGTACATCCTTTTGGGACGGGTCTATGGAACAACGAAACGCTTTGCAGAAGCCGAACAACTTTACAAAAAAGCAATAAGCCTTGATTCAACCCAAATTTACGCATTTAACAATTTGGGGAACATCTATTTCAACACGGGCCGATATGACGAGGCCGAGCCGCTTTACCAAAAAGTCATAAAAATGGACTCCATCACCGCTTTGCCCTTCAACAACCTTGGCAATATTTATTTGATACGCCGGCAATTTGCGGAAGCCGAACGATATTGCCAAAAAGCCCTCCAGCTCGATGCTTCCGACCCAATAATTTATTACTCCCTCGCTGCCATTTACAGCTTACAATCCCGGCCTAAACAGGCTTTTGAATATCTCGAAAAGGACCTACAGCACGGGGACGACGATTATGGTTTTTTGATAAACGACCCCGACCTCGCCAACCTCCGCGCCCTCCCCGAATGGAAGGCGATGATGAAAAAGCACTTCCCCGATAAAGTAAAAGACTAAAAATCACGGCAAATCGAGCACGATTTTGAGGTTTTCGTCCAATTTGGAGCGGCAGGCGGCAGGCAGCAAACCCGTTTTTTGGACGAGGCGGCGGTTGTCGATGGCCCGCAACTGGTCCACCATGATGTCCGAGTCTTTCGTCAATCCGGCAGTCCCGGCGGGCAGGTGGATACGGAGGGCGGTCGCGCCGGGGCGGGTCTTCGTGGTCAGCGGGCAAACGATGGTCGAGGGGTGAAGGCCGTTGAGGAAATTGGTCTGGGCGATGACGACGGGGCGCGTCTTGCCCGGCTCGGTGCCGATTTGGGGCGAGAGGTCGGCGACCCAGATTTCGTGTTTTTTCATGAAATCGGGTCAGTTTTCGGAGAAAAGGAGGTCGTCAATGGCCTCCATTTCGGCCAAAGCCTCCATCGAGGTATCGGCCACGAGCGCGGATTCGAGGCGGAGCTGGGCGGCGAGGAGGAGGCGTTTTTGGTAGCGGTTGTAAAAGGCGACGGCCTCGTTGAGGTAGGCGTTGCGGTTCTTTTTAAGCTGTGGGAGGAGCTTTTCGGTCTCTGAAAAGAGGTCGTCCTGCAATTTCAATGAAATGTTCGTCATAAAAAGTGGCACTTTTAGTAGTGCCAAAAGTATTTACGATTTGGGTTAAAATCAAAACTGTATTTTACATTTTTCACGGATGAAAACCTGTCCAATCTTCTTTACCGCCCTTTTGCTGGCCGCCGCGCCCCTTTTTTCACAAAACAAAGGAGCATCCCCGATCTCGGGCCCGTCCGCCGTCAACCGTCCGCCGTCCGCCGTAAGGGCCGTCGTCATCGGCATCTCCGATTATCAGGAAAAAGAAATCCCCGACCTGCGCTTCGCCGACAAGGACGCGCTGGCATTCGCCAATTTCCTCCGCTCCCCGGCGGGCGGAAGTCTCGACAACGACCACCTAAAAATTTTGACCAACCAAACAGCCACCGCCGGGCAGGTCGCCGCCGCGCTCGACTGGCTGATGGAGCAATCAAAAGAGGGCGACGAGGCCATCATCTACTTTTCAGGCCACGGCGATGTGGAGCGAAAGACCGTCTCGCAGCCCGGTTTTTTGCTCTGTTGGGACTCGCCCGCGCGGGTCTATATGGGCGGCGGGACGTACTCGCTGGCCTTTTTGCAGGAAATCGTCCAGACGCTTTCCACCCAAAACAAGGCGAAGGTTTTGGTCGTGACCGATGCCTGCCACGCGGGCAAACTGGCGGGCAGCCAAATCGGTGGCTCGCAGGCGACGGCGGCCAGTCTCGCCCGGCAGTTTGCCAGCGAAGTGAAGATCTTGAGCTGCCAGCCCAACGAGTTCAGTTTGGAGGGCGAGCAATGGGGCGGCGGGCGCGGTGTTTTCAGCTATCATTTATTGGATGCGATGTACGGTTTGGGCGATGAAAATGGCGACGGCTTCGTTGCCGTCGGCGAGATTGGCCACTATCTGGAAGACCATGTGACCGCCGAGGCCGCCCCGCAAAGCCAGGTGCCGATGCTTTTGGGCAACAAAACGGAGCGGCTGGCGCGGGTCAATATGGCATTTTTGGCGGGTCTGAAAAAAGCAAAAGCAAGTGGGTTCCCCATTTTTGCCGCCACCGAGGGGCGCGGTTTGGAGGACGATGTGATGGCAAAACTGGATTCGGGCATCATCAAAAAATATTTTGCCTTCAAAAAAGCATTGGCGGAAAAGCGGTTTTTTGAAGCCCCCCCCGACCCCCCCGGTGGGGGGGAGCCGCGACACACGCAAAACCCACAGCTTACCGACGGGAGCGGCTGGGAGCGCGTCTCCCCCCCTTCGGGG
>JANOQP010000734.1:0-4973 GCA_031414895.1 Saprospirales bacterium | reverse complement strand
ACTCGGCCTCGACATCATCGACACCCGGCCGTCCGAATTTGCCGATGGCCGCAAAGTCAATTTGCCCGTTGTCGGCCCGATAAAAGTGGCTTTTCAGGGTCGGTTTTCAATCACCAACGCACTTGTTTTGCCAGGCGACAGCACCCCTTTGCTCGGCGCAATCCCGATGGAAGAGATGGATCTGTGGATAAACCCGACGCGAAACCTGCTCACTTTTGCCCATCCCGACGGGCAAATTATGTCGCTTCGCGGCGTTCGATAAATCAAATTTGCACAAATCCCAACTTTTGTAGATCCGCCCAAAACCCCGGATAGGATTTCTCCACAACCTCCGGCTCCTCGATTTCGACGGGCGCGAAAATGCCCAGCGGCGCGAACGAAAGTGCCATCCGGTGGTCGTCGTGCGTCGCAAAACGCGGGGTTTCCGCGGGCCAAACGGCCTTTCCCTCCACCAAAAAAAAGGTTTTTCCCGGTTGTTTTTTTGAAAAATGGGGCGGCAATTTGCTGAACGAAACGCCCACTTTTTTCAGTTCGGTTTTGAGCGCGGCCACCCTGTCCGTCTCTTTTATGCCCAATGTGTCGAGGCCGCTGAAGATTCCGCGAACACCCAATCCGGCGCAGGCGACGGCCACCGTTTGGGCAATATCGGGGCATTCCAAAAAGTCCTTTTCGAAAAATGGGCGCGGCGCATTCCCGTTTTTTTCCAAAAAAATATGGCCGTCGCCGAACGTGGTTTTTACCCCAAATGGCTCAAAAACTTCCGGGACGATTGCATCGCCCTGCCAGCTTTTTTCATATAAACCATTGATTTTCAACGAAATAGATTCCGAAAAGGCCGCCAACGAATAATAATACGAGGCCGCTGACCAATCGCTTTCCACCGCAAAAGGGCGCGGCTGGTAGCCCGTCGGTTTGACCGAAATGACGGCCCCGCTCCACTCGATTTCCGCGCCGAAGACCCGCATTTGTTCAATCGTCATGTTGATGTACGAGCGCGAAACGACCTCGCCGACCAGCTCGATTTCGAGGCCCTCCGGCATGTACGGGCCGATCATCAGGAGCGACGAAATGAACTGGCTGGAAATGTTCGCCGGGACCGAGACGCGGCGGTGCTTCCGCATTTTTCGCGGCGGATGGATCAAAATGGGCGGGTAGCCGTCGTTTTCCAAAAACTCGATGTCCGCGCCGAGCCTGTTGAGCGCGGCGACGAGCGCACCGATCGGCCGCGCCTTCATCCGCTCCGAGCCGGTCATGACCTGCGAACCGGGCTGGGTCGCAAAATAGGCGGTCAAAAAACGGAAGGTCGTCCCCGCGTGGCCCGCGTCGAAGATCCCCTTTTTTTTGGTCAATAGCTCGACCAAAACTTGGGTGTCCTTCGAGGTCGAAAGGTTGGAGATCTCGAAATCCTGCCCGCAAAGTGCGCGGATGATCAACGCCCGGTTGCTGATCGATTTCGAGCCGTCGAGGGTTATTTCGCCCGCAATATGGCGGTCGGTTTTGCTGATTTTTTTGATGTTCATCGTTTTGAATTGAGGAATTATGCGAATAATGGGTTCAAACAGCCCCAGCGGGGCGAAATGTTGGTAGAATTGGAACCATCACTTTTCGTTTAGCCCCAGAGGGGCGGAATGTTTTTCGGGAGCCAAACATTCCGCCCCGCTGGGGCTAAAAGATGAGCCTTTCAGCAATTTGCTACCAACATTTCGCCCCGCTGGGGCTAGTTTCAACCCATTACTCGCATGAATTGAGTATTTGAGGAATCACGGAATCGAGGGCCAGTTCCCCAATTCCTCAATTCTTCAATTCCTCAACCCAAAAGTCCCGCTCGTTTCGACACTTCGAGCATCCGGTCGATCGATGCCACGCCCTCGCGGATGACCCATTCGGGCAGCACGATCTCGGGCAGTTCGTGTTCCATGCAGAGGTAGAGTTTTTCCATCGTGTTGCGCTTCATGTGCGGGCAGTCGTTGCAGGCGCAATTGGTCGTCGGTGGGGCCGGGATGAAGGTTTTGTTCGGGCTTTTCAGCCGCATTTGGTGCAAAATGCCCGCCTCGGTCGCCACGATGAACTCGGTCGCCGGGTCCTTTATCGTAAAATTGAGGAGGCCCGTCGTCGAGCCGATAAAGTCCGCGCCGTCGAGAATGTGGGCCTCGCATTCGGGATGGGCGATGAACTTTGCGTTCGGGTGCCGGTGTCGCAGTTTCGTGATCTTTTCGAGGCTGAAAATCTCGTGGACCATGCAGGCGCCGTCCCAAAGGACCATGTCGCGGCCTGTTTTTTTCTTCAAATACGCGCCCAAATTTTTGTCCGGGGCAAAAATAATTTGTTTGTCCTTTGGGATGGATTCAATAATTTGTACGGCGTTTGTGGATGTGCAGCAAATATCCGTGAGGGTTTTAAGCTCCGCCGTGCAATTTATGTAACTGACCACAATATGGTCCGGGTGCTTTTCCTTGAACTTGCGGAACAGCGCGGGCGGGCAACTATCTGCCAGCGAACAACCCGCTTTGAGGTCGGGCAACAGCACTTTTTTGTTCGGCGAGAGCATTTTCGCGGTCTCGGCCATGAAGTGCACGCCCGCAAAAACGATGATTTCCGCGTCCGTTTCAGCCGCTTTTTGGCTCAAACCGAGCGAGTCGCCGATATAGTCGGCCACGTCCTGGATCTCGGATTCTTGATAATAATGGGCGAGGATGACGGCTTTTTTCTCCTTTTTGAGGTGGTTTATCTCGGCCACGAGGTCGAGCGTGGGGTCCACGTCGAGGTTGAGGTAGCCTTTTTTGTGGAGGTTTTTGGTGGCGGTTTCGAGTTCGGCGAACATGGAAGATTTTTTGATTTTATGAAAAGTTGGGGCAGCTTTTGGTTAGATTTATTGAAAAAAAAACTCAAAACCGCCTAAAACTTGGGTTTGGGCGGTTGACGCGTATCAATTTCCCGTCAAAGCCCCCGGCGGAGCTTTCGATCGCTAGTTGGATCCTTTGTGATAGGGCGACCAGATCTTTGTCCTCGGTGCAAATGACGATGCCCGAATGTTGCGGGGACAATCGGTGCAATTGTTTGAAATCTTGGTAGTTGAAAGTGACCACGACCCGTTTTTCTGCGTTTGCAAAGGCCAAAACTGCATCATCCGGGATTTTTTGATTGGCATTTCCCGCGTCTTTCGTGGTCAGGACATCGTGGTTCAAGGCCCGCAAAAGTTCAACCACGGCAAAATCAAAGTTCTCGTTGGCATAGATCCTGGCCATTGGGTTCAGTTGTTTTCAGCGGTTTCGTCCTCCAGGTTTTCACGGATGTCGGCATCGATTTCCGCTTTGTTGGATTCATAATATTCCCATGCGTTCTTCAAATCGCCCGGGGTCATCGTCGGAAAATTATAGAGCACTTCCCAATCCGTGAACCCCAAAAAACGGTGATAAACCAGCGACCAAACGGGCATCCGGGTATTTTCGATGCAGGCCCTGCCGCCGCAAATGCCCAGCGTTTTCGAGATCCCGCGCTTTTGTACTTTTTGCCGGTCAAAAATATGGTGCAGCAAAATCCCGGCCTCGCGGTCCGAAAGCTGTGGCAACAGGGCTTCTGCCTTTTGAAGAGCGGTCATATTTTTTGAATTTTTTGGTAAAATTAGGGTCTTCATCCCTAAAAAACATTGTAGGCCGTCAATGGTTTTCAAGTTTTACTACCCGCCAATTTTCATGCTCAAAAACATGGCCCGGCAAATTGCCGTTGTTCACAACGACCACGTTTTTTGAATAAATGTCAATGTGTTACGATGTCTTCTATCGTTTCGCGCCCCTTTTCCGATAGGCCAAAAATATCGCCGGGCGTTTGTGCAAATCGGGCAGTTTCGTCTTTTTCCAATCGCTAACCCGTTGACTGTGAACGAATTGCGTCGGCGCGGTCAAATCCACGGCGATGCAAAAAAACGTGTCCGGCTGCAAAACGGCGAGCGCGGTTTCCACAAAGGCGTTGTTCCGGTACGGCGTTTCGATGAAAATTTGGGTCTGGTCGCGCTGTTCGCTTTCCTGTTCGAGGCGGCGGAAATCGGCCATCAGTTCCGGCCTTTTTGGCGAGAGATAGCCATGAAAACAGAACCGCTGGCCGTTCATCCCGCTCGCCATGAGGGCCAGCAAAATGCTCGACGGCCCGACGAGCGGCACGACCGGGATGTTGTTTTTGTGCGCCAGCGCGACGATTTCCGCGCCGGGGTCGGCCACGCCCGGGCAGCCCGCTTCGCTGACGAGGCCGACGGACTGGCCATTTTTTATTTTTTCGAGAAAAAAATTGGGCGCGGCGGCGGGTTCGCGGTCGTCTATTTCCTCAAAATAAAGCTCGGAAATTGCCTTCGCGTGACCGATGGACTTGATGAAATGCCGCGCCGTTTTCGCTTTTTCGCAGATGAAATTTTCGAGATGGCGGGCGGTTTCGAGCGCGGACGCGGGCAGCAGCTGCGACCCGTCGAGGGCCAGCGGGGTCGGTATCAGGAAAAGGGATGGTTGCACAAGTGGTTGGTTTTCAATGGATTGCATTGATTTTTTTGTGCAAAGTTGATGCTTTTTGGAAATTCAAACGCAAGTTCAAAATCAAAATCAAAAAGCCACTATCGAATGTGCTTTCGATAGCGGCTTTTGACTTTGATGTTGGATTTGATTTTGAATTTACTGGGCAACCACCTTCCCGGAGGCTACCGGCTTTCCGTCAGCGGAAAGCCGGTAGAAAAACACTCCTGGCGACAGTTGGTACCTGTGTAATCGGAAGTCGGGATGATTAAATGAATTGGTCAAAACTCGTTTTCCAGCTGTGTCGAAAAGTTCGAACTGGTATTTTTTGGCCGTGATGCCGCTGATCTTGAAGTTGGCAAAATCGGTGAACGGGTTGGGGTGAACCTGCACATCCGCGCCCGGCCAGTGTGTTTCGGTGGTCTGAATGGAGACAAAATGGGTGATACTGTCGCAGACCTTGCGCACCACATCGTT
>JANOQP010000733.1:0-1501 GCA_031414895.1 Saprospirales bacterium | reverse complement strand
AAAAAATTGATTTTTTTTATTGAAGAACAGATGGATTATCCAGTAAAACACAAAATAGGTCAATAAAATCTTTGGCGGCATAACTAGCATTTCGCCCTTTATAACCGTCCTAACATTTGTTTCCAATTCAAATGTTTGCAGGCGAACATTCAATAACAGATAGACCAACCAAAAACTGATATGCTTTAAGACCCTGTTCATTTTTATAGAGGAATTGAGGCTTTTAAGATATGAAGTTGAACAAGCGTAAAAATGGGCCGCCAAAATCAATTGGCGGCCCATTTTCGATGAAACCTTTATTTTTAGAAGCGAAAATCCTCAAACATTGAACCGGAAGTGCATCACGTCGCCGTCGCCAACGACATATTCCTTGCCCTCGACACCCATTTTCCCGGCCTCTTTGACGGCCTGTTCGGAGCCGTATTTCACAAAATCGTCGTATTTGATGACCTCGGCGCGGATAAATCCTTTTTCAAAATCGGTGTGGATCACGCCCGCCGCGCCGGGTGCGAGTGTTCCACGTCGGATAGTCCAGGCGCGGACCTCCTGAACGCCAGCCGTGAAATAGGTGATCAGGTTGAGCATTTTGTAGCTTGCGCGGATAAGCGTGTTCACGCCCGGTTCGGCGAGGCCAAGGTCTTCGAGGAAAATTTGGCGTTCCTCCTTGCTTTCAAGTTCGGCGATCTCGGCCTCGATTTGGGCAGAAATAAGGATAATTTCCGCGCCCTCGGCGGCGACGGATTTTTTGAAGTTCTCGACATGCGCGTTGCCCGAGTGGACCGATTTTTCGTCCACGTTGCAACAATAAAGCACCGGTTTTGCGGTCAAAAGGTATAAATCTTTCAAAAAAGTGGCCCCATCGTCGTCGAATTCACCAAAAAGCTCCCGCGCAGGGCGACCCATTTCGAGCCGCGATTTGATCTGTTGGGCATATTCCGCCAATTTTGCGTCGTCTTTTGAGCCGGTCTTTGCGGCGCGGACCAGTTTTTCGAGCCGCTTTTCGATGACCTCCAAATCCTTCAAACCGAGTTCGACATCAATGATCTCTTTGTCGCGAACAGGGTTCACCGAACCATCGACGTGGACCACATTATCGTCGTCAAAACAACGGACGACGTGGACGATCGCATCGCACTCGCGGATGTTTGCCAAAAATTGGTTGCCGAGGCCCTCCCCTTTCGACGCGCCCTTTATCAGCCCCGCGATGTCGACGATATCGACGGTCGTGGGCTGTGTTTTTTTCGGTTCGACGAGTTCGGTCAGTTTGTCGAGGCGCGCATCCGGCACGGTGATGACACCCAGATTTGGGTCCTTCGTGGCGAACGGGTAGTTTGCCGCCAATGCTTTTCCGTTGGTGACGGCATTAAAAAGGGTCGATTTTCCGACGTTCGGCAAGCCGACGATGCCACATTGCAGGGCCATATTGGTGAATTTTTTGTTGAGGAATTTTCAAAAACGGCGGCGAAAGTAGCCAAACTCTTGACCTTTTTGGGCAGTTTGG
>JANOQP010000732.1:0-1794 GCA_031414895.1 Saprospirales bacterium | reverse complement strand
CCCGCAAAATTCCCCGACCAAAAACTTGAAATATCCCGTCACCGCGATCATCGCCGCATTGTCCGTGCAATATTCGAAGCGCGGGGTAAAGGTTTGCCAGCCCTCTTGTTCGCCCGTTTTTTGGAGTGCCTCGCGGAGGCCGCTGTTGGCCGATACGCCGCCGGCGATGGCGATTTGTTTGATGCCGGTCTCTTTTGCGGCGCGTTTCAGCTTTTTTATCAAAATTTTGACGATTGTCGATTGGATCGATGCGCAGAGGTCGGGCAGGTTTTTTTCGATAAAATCCGGGTCGGCCTTTGTTTGTTTTTGCAAAAAATAAAGGATGGATGTTTTCAGCCCCGAAAAACTGAAATCCAGCCCCTTTATGATCGGTTCAGGGAACGGGAAAACGGGCCGCCCCGTCCGCGCCAACCGGTCCACGACCGGCCCGGCGGGATATCCGAGGCCGAGGAGCTTGCCGCTTTTGTCGAAACATTCGCCCGCCGCGTCGTCGATGGTTTGCCCCAAAATGGTCATTGAGAGCGGCGCGTCCACCCGCACAATTTGGGTATGCCCGCCAGAAACGGTGAGGCACAAAAACGGGAAACCCGGCTTCGGGTCTTCCGCAAAATGTGCCAAAACGTGCGCCTGCATATGGTTCACCTCGATGAGCGGCAGGCCGAGGCTGAGCGCAAAACCTTTGGCAAACGAAACGCCCGTCAAAAGCGACCCAATCAGTCCCGGGCCCCGCGTGAAGGCGACCGCCGTGACCTCCTTCCGGTCGATGCCCGCTTTTTTCAACGCCAGATCGACCGTCGGGACGAGGTTCAACAGGTGCGCCCGCGAGGCGACCTCCGGCACGACACCGCCATATTTTTGGTGGGCCTCCTGCCCGGCGGTGACGTTCGAGAGGATTGTGCCGTCGCGGAGCACGGCCACCGATGTGTCGTCGCAGGAAGATTCGATGGCGAGGATGATGGGCATTTTGATTGCGGATTTTTCGATTGCGGAACACGGATTTGCTCCGCGTTTGAACTGCGGTGGCGGACGAATTCGCATCCCGAGCTCATTGTTGGGCGGCAAAGTTGGATCATTTCACGTTAAACTTGGCGAAGTTTGCCCTTGCCGCCGCGCACCGAACGTTTTTTGAGAAACCCTTTTTTTATGAAAAATACCCACCTTTTTCTTTTTTGCCTCCTGTTGACCTGCCAAAACAAAATGGCGGCCACGCCTTTTTTGGTCATTTGCCCAAATACCGAGGATGTTTTCACGGCCAATAAACCCGGCGAGAGGCCACATTTTTTTATCAAAAAAAAGGTGAAAAAACTGTTTTCCCGGTTCGGCCCAGCCGATTGGGAGGCCGAGAGTGCGGGCGAAAAAATGCTTTGGCTGGCGATGGCCGGGTTGGCCCTGATCGGCATCGGGTTTGGGTTGTCCATCCTTTTGGAACTGGAAACGCCCGTGTTTTTCCTCTATTTTGCCGTGACCGCCTCCATTTTGGGCATCATCGCCATTGCCCGTTCGCGAAAAAGCCAGCAGCCGATGCGGGCTTTCACGACTTGGTTTGGCTGGTTCACAATCGTCATAACCGGGCTGGTCGCTTTTGTCGCGGACATTTTTTGATTGAGGAACCCACAATCTGCAAACAAAAAACCCCCGATCTGCCATCAAACCGGGGGTTGCCATGAAAACCAAATGAAATAAAAGTGCCTTTCTATTCCTTTCTGGGTCTCGCTTTTGGTTAGTGTGTGTTTCGTGCGAGGGTGGTTTTCAGACGGCTGGCAACGTTTTTGGTCACTTGGCCTTTCGTCTGAA
>JANOQP010000731.1:0-2856 GCA_031414895.1 Saprospirales bacterium | reverse complement strand
GAAAAGCGGTTTTTTGAAGCCCCCCCCGACCCCCCCGGAGGGGGGGAGCCGCGACACCCGCAAAACCCACAGCTTACCGACGGGAGCGGCTGGGAGCGCGTCTCCCCCCCTTCGGGGGGGTCGGGGGGGGCTGATGCCCTTTATGCCTCGCTCTCGACCGAACCGGGCCTTGCCCCGCTCCACGGTTTTTTGAAAAGAAACTATGCCGCCGCCTTGCAGGACGAGTCCCAGCAGGTCATGAACAAGTGGCTCAATACCGATATCAAGGAAATCAGGCTTTCCTCCGCGAGCCAATCCGAGAAATACCGCAACTATCCCGGTTATCTGGAACGGGCAGCCGAACTGCTCGGCCCGGCGCATTACCTGTACCCCAACCTGCAGGCCCGAAAGCTCTATTTTGAGGGCTACCTGATGCATGTACTGAACCGGGGAGCGAACCGGGAACTGGGCCAAAAAATACTGGCGAAGTACCGGCAAGCACTGAAATGGCAGCCCGAATCGCCTTTTGTCCACTATTCTATGGGGCTGGTTTATTTTTTTCAGCTGCTCCGGGCAGATTCTGCGGAGCATTGTGCCGCACGGGCCACCGAGCTGGCGCCCGCGTGGATAATGCCCTACTCCTGGACGGGGTTCATGTATTCGGAGCTGCCTGCTTTAAGGAATGCGGAAAAGGCAAGGCATTTTTTGGAGCTGGCCGATTTGGTTGATTCCACGACAGCCAATTCGAGCCTGTTCCACATGAACAATTGGGGCGCGTTTTATACGAAATTCAACCAGCCAGAAAAGGCCGAACAGCAATTCAAAAAAATGATTGAACTGGACCCCACCTTTTTGTGGCCTTATGGCAACCTCGGTAATTTGTACACCAACATTGGCCGGTATGCGGAGGCAGGGGTGATGTACAAAAAAGGCCTAGAACTGGATTCAACACACCACTTGCTCTTCTCCAACCTGGGAAACCTCTGCCTTCTCACCAACCGGTTTGACGAGGCGGAGCAACATGCAAAAAAAGCCATCCAACTTGATTCGACCCATGCCTGGGCATATGGCAACCTGGTTTTTGCCTACGCGAGCACCCGGCGTTATGCCGAAGCAGAGCGGCAATTCAAAAAGGCCATCCAACTTGATTCGAACCAGGCATACGCTTGGCTTGGCCTTGCTTGCAACCACCTTTTTCAAAACGAATTGGACAAGGCCCTTGAATGCCTCGAAACGGGGCTTAAATTGGAGGACGATCGCGGATGGCTGCAAAAAAGCCCCGAACTCGCCCCGCTCCGCGCCCTCCCGGAATGGAAGGAATTGATGAAAAAACGCTTTCCCGATAAGGTAAAAGACTGAAAATCAACAAACTAAATCAAAATCGCTCGCTTATGAAACAGACAAAGCAAACCATCACCGTTCAAGAAACGCCCATTGCCGTCACCGACGACGACTACATCAGCCTGACGGACATCGCCAAACGCAACAGCCCGGAACCGGACGATGTCGTCAAAAACTGGATGCGCGTGAAAAATACCATACTCCTGCTCGGGGCTTGGGAAATGCGTTTCAACCCCGCTTTTAAACCCGTCGAATTCGACGGGTTTAAAGACGAGGCCGGGACGAATGCCTTTGCGCTCTCGCCCTCGCGCTGGGTCGAGCGCACCAATGCCATCGGCATCCGGGGGCGAAAACCCGCTTCCTCCAAAAACATAAACCGTTGAAAATCAATCAAATGAACATCACAACCATCTTCTTCGCCGCCTTTTGGCTGGCCGCCGCCCCCCTTTTTTCGCAAAATGAAAAAGGGGCCAGCCCGCTCGCCAACCCGTCCGCCGTCAACCGTCCGCCGTCCGCCGTGACGAGGGCCGTCGTCATCGGCATTTCCGATTACCAAGAGGCCAATATCCCCGACCTCCGCTTTGCCGACCGCGACGCGGAGGCCTTCGCCAATTTCCTCCGCAGCCCGGCGGGCGGCAGTTTGGACAACGACCACCTGCAAGTTTTGACCAACCAAAACGCCACTGCAGGCCGCGTCGCCGAGGCATTGGATGCGCTGGTCGAGCAATCAAAAGAGGGCGACCAAGTCATCATCTTCTTTGCCGGCCACGGCGATGTGGAGCGGAAGACCATCTCGCAGCCCGGTTTTTTGCTCTGTTGGGACAGCCCGGCGCGGGTCTACATGGGCGGCGGGACCTACTCGCTGGCCTTTTTGCAAGAAATCGTTTCGACGCTTTCCACCCAAAACAAGGTGAAAGTGGTCGTCGTGACGGATGCCTGCCACGCCGGAAAATTGGCGGGCAGCCAAATCGGCGGCGCGCAGGCAACGGCGGCCAGCCTAGCAAAACAGGTCGCAAACGAGGTCAAGATCCTCTCCTGCCAGCCCAACGAGTTCAGTTTGGAGGGCGAGCAATGGGGCAGCGGGCGCGGCATTTTCAGCTACCATTTGGTGGACGGGTTGGCCGGGCTCGCCGACCGGAACGGCGACGGGCAGGTTTCCGTCGGTGAAATTGACCGCTATTTGGAAGACCATGTGACCGTCGAGGCCGCGCCGCAAAGCCAGATGCCGATGCTTTTGGGCAGCAAAACCGAGCGGCTGGCGACGGTCAATGCGGCGGTTTTGGCGGAACTGAAAAAGGCGAAGGCGGGCGGGATGCCCCTTTTCGCGGCGACGGAGGGGCGCGGTTTTGAGGACGATATTTTGTCAAAACTGGATTCGGGCATCGTCAAAAAGTATTTTGCCTTTAAAAAAGCGGTGGCCGAAAAGCGGTTTTTTGAAGCCCCCCCCGACCCCCCCGGAGGGGGGGAGCCGCGACACCCGCAAAACCCACAGCTTACCGACGGGAGCGGCTGGGAGCGCGTCTCCCCCCCTCCGGG
>JANOQP010000730.1:0-5389 GCA_031414895.1 Saprospirales bacterium | reverse complement strand
GATTCTAGGTCTGGCAATCCGGTTTTTAGGTGTGCAAGCCAATCCAAATATTTCGGATTGTGCTTTTTGATCAAAAAATCGAGGATCCACGGCAGATTGGAACCGTCAGGGATGAAGTGGTTGCCTTGCAGTGGTGCACTCGCCTCACGGATTTTTTGGCTGTTTAAAATGAACAACTGGACTTCGTTCAACAAAAAGTCCTTTAACCAAACCGATGCAGGGAACAAGGTTTCGTCCTCCGGCAAATTGGCCAACGCGGATTTTTTGGAGCCGATCTTGAATGACGGATGCCATTTACTCCCTGTTTCTGGGTAGAAAGTGGCCGTACCCTCTTCCTTTTTTACCAGTACGGATTTATAATATCCTTTTTGAGCCTTGAACCCTTTTTCAAAGGAGTCTAATTTTGACATTTCTTCTGGAAAGTCCAGTCTGCCGTGAGCATTTTTTTTTCGTGCTTCTGCATTGAATAGGTAGACCCTTTCGGCTTTGATCATTAATGCATCCGAAGGGCTGTCAATCCCGAATTTGAGTTCGTACCTCATACAACCCAAATGTCCATGTCCATTCATTTTTTTGACTACCACATCGGGAATTCTTAATTCAATGTTCAGCTCAATATCCCCACCCTTGTTGCCGAATGTCAAATCCTCAAAATTCCTTGCCCGAGCATTTACGGCATTGTCGATTCCATCAAATATTACATTCGACAAAAAATTAACCACGTCCAAAAATGTTGTTTTTCCGCTCGCGTTCGGCCCTACTAGTACTTGGAACCGGTCAAGTGGTTGCGACACAAATTTTAGGCAACGGAAATTTTTGGCCTCGATTCGAGAAATCATTGTTTATATTTTCAGGGGTCGAAGGTAAATCATTCATTTCAATATCGGCGTCGCGTTCACGACCTTCATAAAAAGGCTCGTTTTCTGCATCATTTCATCGTGCGCGAGCGGCACGGCGACCTGAAAAACGCGCCCCGCCGGGAGCCACGGCCATGCTTTTTGCATCTTGCCCTCGTCGATGAAAACATAAAAAGAGGTGCCGCGCTCGTGGATGATCAGGTCAAATTCGAGCGATTTTTCCTTTGCCC
Organism: Saprospirales bacterium; assembly: GCA_031414895.1. Classification (GTDB taxonomy): domain Bacteria; phylum Bacteroidota; class Bacteroidia; order Chitinophagales; family Saprospiraceae; genus JANOQP01. The sequence continues at coordinate 4,302 of JANOQP010000730.1, read as the reverse complement.
CGCCCGTCGGGGTGTAAAAATTGAGCAATCGTCGGCCGGCGGGCTTCGCGAACTGCTCGAATTTGTCAAGTTCGCCGAACAGGCCGTCGAAGACCCAAGCCTCTTTGATCTCGTTTTCCATGCCGCCCTGCACCAAAATATGGGCCATCACGCGGTGGCCGCCGCCGAAACACGAAGTGATGATATTGCCCGGCGCGGTCACGCGGCCTGTTTTTGCGAGCGAGTCGAGCATTTCAACAATGAAATTCCTGAACGCACTGGGCGCACCGAGCTGGCCCCCGAAATTTTCGGCGGCATTTTTCGCAACGTTCGGCAGCACGAAAATGGCCGGGCGTTTTGCATCGGAAAACTGTTTGATAAGGTTGGTCGTCTTTTCGGAACTGTCGGCGTGGGCCATTTCACCTTGAAAATGGACGATCATATCGGTCTTTGCCAAAAAAGGGAGCCCTTTTGGCACAAAAACCAGCACCGAATTTTCCGCCCCGGCCTTCGCACCATCCGCTGGCACGGGGTTTTTCAGCTGAAAATGATACGTCGTGCCGAGCTGCCCGGTCGTGTTTTGGGCTGTTGTTTTTGAAAAAAGGCAGATCGCGAGGAGTGCGGCGAGTGGATATTTCATGTTGAAAAATATGGGAAAAGTCAAAAGGGAAATTTGGCCAGCAAGGCTTAACCTTGTTGCAAATGACGGGCTTATTGGCCAAAAACATCGCCCCGGTTGGGTCATTTGCAGGTCGTTTTTCCACCTGTTCACCAGTTCCGCCGACCGAGCGAAACCACCGTGGCCATCAAAAACAGCGCGATGATGCTCAAAAAATAAACGACATCGCGCAGTTCCAAAAGCCCACGGCTGACGGATTCGTAGTGGAGTCCCATCCCGACCATCTGGATCAGGTCGTCGGAGCTGCCCAGGAATCTTGGCAATAAACTCACCACATCCCAGCCCCAGTGCATGAACAGGCAAAAAACCACGCCCAAAACGAACGCCACGATATCGTTGTCCGTCAGGGAACTGGCGAAAAGCCCGATCGCCGTGAACGCGCCGCCCAAAAACAGCAGCCCGATGTACGAACCGATGATGCCGCCCGTGTCGAGGTTGCCCTTCGGCGAGCCGAGCTGCCAGATGCTGATATAATATACGAGTGTCGGCAGCAGCGAAAGGACGACCAAAACGAGGGCCGCGAGGAATTTCCCGCCGACGATGGCCTTGTCGGTGAGCGGTTTGGTGGCGAGGATCTCGAAAGTGCCGGTGCTTTTTTCCTCCGCAAAACTGCGCATCGTGACCGCCGGGATCAGGAACAGGAAGATCAGCGGCGCGTTTGTGAAAAGCGGGTCGAGCGAGGCAAAACCATAGTCGATCACGCTCTGGTTGGGCATGGCCCACATAACGATGCCCGCCAGCAGGAGGAAAACGCCGATGACGAGATAGCCCGTCAGCGAGCTGAAAAACTGGGAGACCTCTTTTTGAAAAATGGCGAGCATGGGCGATATGGTGGAAAAGATTGGACGGCGAAGAACTAACTTTGCCGCCAAATTAGCAGCCCACCCACCAAGTTTTTACCAAACATCAATAAAGAAAATGGCGAAAGTCGAACTGATCATGCCCAAAATGGGCGAGAGCATCATCGAGGCGACCATCCTCGGCTGGCGCAAAAAACCGGGCGACCGCATCGAGGCCGACGAAACCGTGCTCGACATCGCGACCGACAAAGTGGACTCGGAAGTGCCAAGCCCGGTCGCGGGCATTTTGTCGGAAATCTTGTTTGAAAAAGATGCCGTCGTCGCGATCGGGAAGGCCCTCGCGGTCATTTTGACGGAAGCCGACGCGTTAAACCCAAGCCCAAAATCAAACGCAGGGTCGAACGGAAACGGCCATGCCGAAGTGCCTTTTGTGCCGTCGCCCGTCGCTTCGGTCGTTGCCGAAAAAGGGCAATCGGGCCGGTTTTATTCACCTTTGGTGAAGACCATCGCCAAAACGGAAAGCATCTCGATTGCCGAACTCGAACAGCTCCCCGGCTCCGGGCAGGACGGGCGGGTGACCAAAAAGGACATCCTCGCGCACGTCGAAAACAAAAAATCGAACCTCGACGGGCCGTACCCATATCCAGTTGAAAAGGCGAAAACCGCTGCCGCGCCGACTGTTTCCGCGCCGCAAATGGTCTCAACTTCCGTTTCCATTTCGGGAAATGTGGAGATCGTGGAAATGGACCGGATGCGAAAATTGATCGCCGACCACATGGTGATGTCGGTGCAGACCTCGCCGCACGTCACGAGTTTTGTGGAGGCCGACGTGACCAATTTGGTCAATTGGCGCAGCCGCGTAAAAGGCGATTTTCAGAAAAAATACGGAGAAAACATCACGTTCACACCCATTTTCATGGAGTCACTGGCCCGCGCGATCCGAGATTTTCCGATGGTGAACAGTTCGGTGGACGGCACGAAGATCATCGTCAAAAAGGACATCAACCTCGGCATGGCCGCCGCGCTGCCGACCGGAAACCTGATCGTCCCGGTAATAAAAGGGGCCGACCAGCTCAATTTGGCCGGGCTTTCCAAACAAGTAAATGATCTCGCCGCCCGTGCCCGTGCCGGAAAACTCAAACCGGAGGACACACAGGGCGGCACGTTTACGCTCACGAACGTCGGCACGTTCGGCAATTTGATGGGCACTCCGATCATCAACCAGCCGCAGGTGGCGATCATGGCCGTCGGCGCGATCACCAAAAAACCGGCCGTCATCGAGACCGAATTTGGCGACGTGATCGCCATCCGGCAGATGATGTTCATCTCGTTGAGCTACGATCACCGGGTCGTTGATGGGATGCTCGGCGGGTCGTTTTTGCGCAGGTTCGCAGATTATTTGGAGCAATTTGACCCAAAACGCGGGATTTGAGAAAATAAGGTTTTGACGCTTCCGTTTCGGGCTATTTGAAAACCATGAAAAAAAACAGTCGGGCCACCCTCCTTTTCCTGTCCCTTTTTTTCGTCGGAAGCCTCGGTGCGCAACGGCTTTATGTCCTCGACCAAGACCAAAAAATCGGGTTCATCGACCTCGGCGACGGCTGCAAGTTCACCGAGCTTTGTGCCGTGAACAATTTGTCCGCGCTCACCGATATTTCTTTCCACCCAAACGGGAAACTCTATCTTTTGAAAGTCGGCGGTGAGCTTTTCACCATCGACACGACCAGTTGCGCGACCAATCCGGTGGGCACTTTCCCGGGCGGCCCGACCAATTTTTACAACGCCCTCACGTCCGATGCCGATGGGATTTTGTACGCGGCGGGCAGCCGATTGGCAAAATTCAACCCCGCAAACGGTCAATTTTCAGACCTTGGCGCACTCCCTAATCCGTGGGGATGGAGCAGCGGCGACCTCACTTTTCGCGACGGTGCGCTTTTTTTGGTGACCCAAAACAACACCATTTTAAAGGTCAACATCAACAAACCAGCGCAAAGCGCGGTCGTTTTCAACCTCGACGTGCCGCCCGGTTCGGAGGTCTTCGGCATCGTCACGGCGGCCGACGGGTGCAATTCGCAGGCGACCTACGCGACCGTTTCGGAGCCGGGCAACCAATATTTTTTGTACGAGATTGATTTCAGAACGCCCGCCATTTCCAAAAAATGCGAGACCCCGCGCGGCATCCTCGGCGCGACGACGCGGCAGGAATTTTTGGTCTCCGAATGCGATTCGACATTGATCGACCCGCCCGGTGTGCCGACGGCGGCGATTTTTTTGCCCAATGTTTTCAGCCCGGACGATGACGGGAAGAATGATTTTTTCACCCCGTTCGTCGATCTGGGCGGCGAACCGACGGTCGAACTTTTGCGGATCTATGACCGATGGGGCGGGCTTGTTTTTGAAAAAAAGGATTTTCAGCCGAACAACGAACCGGAGGGATGGAACGGATCTTGGGCCAATTTGGGCAAAAAAGTGGCCAACGGTGTTTATGTTTTTTATTGTCAAATCGGTTTTGCCAACGGCTCGCGGCTGACGAAAACGGGCAACGTGACAGTCGCGAGGTCCGATTTTTGAGCTTTGGGAACGGTTAAAATTCCATCAAAAAATGCCGTCGAACGCGCCAGTTGGCCCTGTGGCGTTTTACATTCGCCAATCCAATGGCTTTTTTCAAAGAAAAATTTTCCAAAAATGAGCAAGAACTTACTCGTCGCAGCCGTCGCGCTTGTCCTTTTTTCCCAAAAAACAATGGGCCAGAGTGCGGCCATCGAGGTCTATCAACTTTTCCAGACCAAATGCGTGCAATGCCACGACCATGCGAGCCCTGACGGCAACCTCGACCTCGAAGGG
>JANOQP010000729.1:0-3686 GCA_031414895.1 Saprospirales bacterium | reverse complement strand
GCACGGGCAGATATGCACGGTGTCGAAGGCGATGCACCCGTTTTCGCCCGTCACGATGACCGAAACCGTGGCCTCGACATCGATCTGGATGTTCGGAAGCGCAGATCCCGTGCTCCATCCGTAGGTGACGGCACCGGGCGTGGCGACGTTTTTTGTCCAAATTTCATCCAAAAAAAGCGTCGAATCCTGTCCAAGATTGAGCGAGGGCGCGGCCAAGATCTCGATCCAAATCGAATCGCGATGGACACAACCGTTCCCGTCACTTGCCAAAAAGCTGAAAAATCCGGTCGAATCGGGCGCGACGAGCGTAAAAGCCTCCGTATTTGTCCCGTTTTCCCAATAAATCCGGCAATCGCCACCTGCGCAACCCGTCAGTTCGGCATCGAGTTCGAGCGGGTAACGAGCGCAGAGCAAAGTGTCGAGCGGCAACCCGTCGGCGATGTTGCAGGCGGTTTTGAGCAACCAAAAATCGTTCAGCCCCTTTGATTCCTGCGTATGGACACCGCCCACGCCCGACATGGAATGCCCGGAAAGGACGATCGAAAAATTGTCGTCCGTCTGCAAAATATCGGTCACGGCATCGATTGCCGCGCCACCATAGCTTTTGTTCCAGCGCATTTTTCCGGTCGAATCGGTATGGACAAGCCAAAAATCGTAGGCCCCAAAACCTTGTGAGGTGTGCGTCCCGCTCACAGGCGAGTCGCTCGTCCCGGCGAGAAGGAGGCCGCCATCGATGGTTTCGAGGCCGCGATAGAGATGGTCGAAGCCGGAGCCGCCGTAGCTTTTTTGCCAAATTTCGGAAAAATCAGGCCCGACTTTGATGATCCAATTGTCGAACGTGCCAAAACTTTCAGCCGTCCGGTCTTTTTCTTTTTTGGATGCAGAGCCGCCGAGGAGCAAAAAATTGCCGTCCTTGAGGGGTAAGATTTGCTGCATTTGGTCGCGTTCTGCGCCACCGAACCGCCGTTCGCGGCGCATTTCGCCGTCGTCACCGATTTCGATGACCCAAAAATCGATCATCCCGCGACCGGGCAAACTTGGCGAACCGCCGGCCCCGGCCTCCGAATCGGTCGAGCCGCCGAGCAAAAAACCGCCCTTCCGCAGCGGCACGACCGAATAAAGGTTGTCAAGTCCCTCCCCGCCGTAACTTTTTTGCCAAACGAGTTCGCCCATGGCCGTGATCCGCACGGCCCACCAATCGAAGCCGCCGAGCGGGGCCGTCGTTTTTGAGCCGTCCTCCGGGCTGTCCGAGAACCCGCCGAGCAAAAAGTCGCCATTTTGCGCCGTGGTGAGGGTAAAAAGGAAATCGTCGCCGCTGCCGCCGAGGGATTTTTCCCAGATTTTGTTGAAATTTTCATCGAGCCGGACGACCCAAAAATCTTGTTTTCCGTAACCGCCCGTCGTTTTCGAGCCGGTTGCGCCCGATGCACTATGGCCTGCCATGAGCCAGCCGCCGTCGGGCATGGGTTCGATGGCCCAAAGTTTGTCCTCCTCGGTGCCGCCCCAGGTTTTGTCCCAAATTTTTTGGCCGTCGCGGTCGGTCTTGACGAGCCAAAAATCGGCCGCGCCCTGCAAGTTTGAGCTCACGTCGCCGCCGCCTTGCCCGGCCGCATTTCCGCCGGAGAGAAAGCCGCCGTCGGCCATTTTTTTTGTGAAATGCAGCTCATCCCAGCCGCCGCCGCCGATGCTTCGATCCCATTCCCGGACGGGTTGGGCGGATATTTTTAGGAAAAAAAACAGGCAGGCTCCCGCCAAAAAGGTTGGTAGTGATTTCATCAAATAAGTGTTGGTTCAAGTGTGTGTTATCAAGCGCAACTGCGCGGCCTCGTGGCCAAGTCATTGAAATTCAATCGATTACGCAACCGGGGATTTCAATTTTTTACAAAAAAACTGGATTTGAACAAATCGCGTTGCCCCAAAAATGGACATGTGCAACGAAAAAGGAAGGCAGAAAAACGGATTAACCGAAGGCGGGCGGGAGGGAATTTGCCATTCGGAATTGCCACAAAAGTAACTGCAACATTATTGTTTTTGAAAAACCTGGGAAAATTTGAGTGTTTCCCCTAACACGGCTGACGGCGGACGGCTGACGGCTGACGGCGAACGGGTCGAGCTATCCTCCGCCGTTGGCCGTTGGCCGTCCGCCGTCCGCCGTTGGCCGTTGGCCGTCCGCCGTTGGCCGTCCGCCGTCCGCCGTCCGCCGTCTAGCGTTCAACGTTCACTGAACCTTTGAATGTCTCGACATCGCCATCATCGAAAAGCAGTTCGAGGAAATAATAATAGGTGTCCGGGTTGACGCGACGTTGCCGGAACGTGCCGTCCCAGCCGTCGGGGGCGTAGTTTGGCGAAATGTTCGCCGTCTGAAAAAGCTGGTTGCCCCATCGGTCGAAGACCCGGAAGCGCAAAATCTCGACCACGCTGCGGTCGGTGTAAGGAAAAAAATAGTCGTTCGCGCCATCAAAATCGGGCGTGAAAATATTGGGGACATAGACCGCTCGCGCGTTTTTCACGACGACCCTAAAATAATCGCGCATCGAACAGCCGCTCGGCTCGGTGACCGTAAGGACATAAATGCCTGATTCTGTGATGGTTATATAATTTGTTGAATCGCCTGTGTTCCAAAGGAACTGCGCGTCCGGGTTTTCGATGCCGATTTCCATGTATTGGCCGGTAAAAATGACGGTGTCCTTTCCGAGGTCAAAATTGGGCGGGATGCCGATTTCGACAGACATAGAATCTGCCGCGAGGCAGCCCAGCCAGTCCTCCGCGAGCAGCCGAAAAGTGTCTTTCGCGGGCGGCAAAACGGTGAGGCCCGGCCCGGTCTGACCGTTTTGCCAGCGGTAGTCGCAGGTCGGGCAGTTCGGCACGGTGCCATCTAGTTCGACCGGGTTGCCCGCGCATTTGATGATGGTGTCGGCGAGAATCTGGCCTTGCAGGTCACACTGCGTTTTGAGCAGCCAAAAATCATTGAGGCCGCGCGAGCCTTGCGTTTTCAGCGAATCGGCGGGCGAGTCGCTGTGGCCTGCGAGCAGCCACGAGCCATCGTGGTTTTGGAGGACTTTTGTGAGCGCGTCCGCTCCTTTTCCGCCCCATCCGGCCTCCCAAGATTTTTTCCCGGTCTTGTCCAAAAAAATGGTCCAAAAATCATAATCGCCGAGTGCGGGAAAGGTTTTGTTGCCCGAAACGGGCGAATCCGTCACGCCCGCGACGAGGATTTGGCCGAACAAAGTCTCCTTTATTTGATATAAAACATCCAGCCCTGTGCCGCCGAACGACCACTCGCGGAGCATTTTACCGTTCGGGTCGGTCTCAACCATCCAAAAATCGCGGTCTCCGAAACTTTCCGAACGCTTGCAATTGGTGCAGTTCCCGCCAATGGCAGCCGCCGATTTTGACGTGCCGCCGAGCAAAAAATTGCCGTCGCCGCGCCGCTCGATGAGCGAATAGGCGAAATCCTCGGCGAACCCTCCGTAGCGGTGCGCCCATATAACTTGTTGATTTTCAACAGAAAACTTGACCATCCAGAAGTCCACCGAGCCGCGCGCCGGGTCGCTGCCGACCTCACCAAGCCCCGGTACAGAGTTGGTGCCGCCCGACAAAACGAGTGAGCCATCTGTTGCCCAGACCATCGAATGGAACTGTTCGCGACCGGGGCCGCCGAGGGTTTTGTCCCAAATTTTGTTGCC
>JANOQP010000728.1:0-2466 GCA_031414895.1 Saprospirales bacterium | reverse complement strand
CCCCAAATTCTGTTTCCAAAACCTCGAACTCGTTGATTTTCAACTCGTTGCGCAGATAATTGTCCAGTTCTCGGTCATAAATTTCCATCGGAAAAACGCCCTCGCCGAACACGGTGAACTCTACCAATGCCCGGTTTTCTGAAAGCGGGAGGACATAAACAAAGCGCGTTTCGCCGCCCTGTTCGATGCGAAAATCCATAAAGGTCATGACCGCCGGGTCGAAAAACGGGGCGCGCGTTTCGATTAAAACGCCTTTGAAATGTTGCCAAAGGTTGGTGGAGCTTTCGGGCAGCGCGAGTTTTTCACGGTCAAAAAAACTGTTGAAAATCACTTGGCCCGTGAACGTGCCGAGGCTGGTTTTGACCTCGCCAGATTGCACATTGACGGACTCAATTTCGGCAGTGATCCATTTGATATTTGGGTGCGCAGCGAGTTTTTTTCGTGCATTTTCATAAAAATCAATCCCTCTGATGACGTGATATTGATAGGGAAAAATGGGCAGTTTCCGTTTTTTGTTTTCAAAAAAATGAATTTCACCCCAAGTTTTGTGCGGGAAAATTCCTGTTTGCAAAAGCACGGGCAGTTCGTCCGCAGTTGCCCACGAGCACCAAGTGCGGTCGTTTTCGCGCTTTTCGGAGCGGTCGATCAGGCCGATTTTTTTGCCCGAAAAAGCCGGGCGACGGGCCATTTCGAGCGCCAAGGTCAGGCCCGCGAGGCCCGCGCCCGCGAAGAGGAAATCGTATTTTTTTTCCAAAATCTTGCTTTCAAAAAACTACCGCTCAACCAAAATTTGCGTCTCGCCGACCAGCCCAAAAAGGCCGAGGCCGCCCGTCACGTTCGTAAAAACCTGCGCCGGGTTGGCAAACGGGTTGTACTGCGCATCGTTATTGATGAGCGCAGTGGTCGAAAATTTGTAATAATCGAACGTCACCGACTTCACTACGACGACCCAAAATGGCTCATTGGTCGCAGAATTGGTTACGCGGATCGTATATTTTTTCCCATTGAAAAACTCGTCGCTGACGAGCAGGTTTATGTAATCGATGCCGTCGCGTGCGTTTGGGTCGTCGGATTCGATGCCGTAATAATATGGACCCTCGCCCCGGATCTTGATCTCATAATAATTGACCTCAGCCGCCGGGTCGTCGATGGTGATGGCGAAATTGGCCGTGCCCTCAAAAAAACCGCCCGTGGTGGTCGTGTCCAATTTGACGGTCACCGTGTCGATCTTCGGCGGAAAAGGCGCAATTGCAACAGCCGAGACCGGGTCAAAATCGGGGTGCGAGACCTTGATCTGGTACTGTTTTCCCGGCGTAATGACCGTCGAATTGGTGCTTTTTCCATAATAACGCCATTCAAAATTGCCGGTTTGGGCAGGCGAGACCAAAAAATCGTCCGCCGTCATCGTGTACAAAAGGTTGCCGCTTTCGTACCATTCGACGCTCGCGCCCTTCACATTGTAGGCCGAGTCCGGTATCGTTTCGAGTAGGCCGACATTGCGCGTGACGGAGACATAAATGGACGAATCGACCTGGTTTTGAAAGCAATGGACGACCAATTTTTGCTCGTATTCGGGCGGGTCGATGGCCACGACCTGATCGAAAAAATTGGTACAACCGCCCATCATCAAGGCAAAGGTTAAAAGGCAAATGGCAAAAGGATGGGGCAGTTTGGTTGTTGAAAATTGCATTTTATCAATATTCATTGAATTGGCAGATTTATGGTTTTTCAAAATCAAAATTTGAACCCGTAAGAAACATACGGAATAATCGGGAATAGGCTGACCTGCCGGAACTCTTTTACATCTGTATAGGACCCGTCCGGCTGTCGTTGGGGATTGGAGCTTTGATAGATGAAAAACGGGTTGTTGTTGCTATAAGTGTTGTACGCGCCGAACGACCAGGTGCGGGTGAAGCGTCGCTTGTTTTTCGTGAAATCGAGGCCCCAATCGAGGCGGTGATATGCCTTCAATCGGTAGTTGTTGCGCTCCTTTACGTTGACCAAATTTAGGTAGCTGTTAAAGTCCCCGCGGTTGCCCTGGGGCGTGTAATACGTTGATTCTCCGATGGTTACGGCGTTTCCAGTTCCATAGACCCAGGTTGCGGAAAGCTGCACGCGGTCGTTGAACTTGTACGACCCGACCACCTCAAAATCGTGCCGCCGGTCGTATTTGTACGGGTATTTTTTGCCGAAGTTGAGGTCGTCGAACTGCCGCCAGTTCCAGCTCAACGTGTAGCCGACCCAGCCCGAGAACCGGCCTTTTTTCTTCTGCACAAAAAACTCTGCGCCGTAGCTCGTGCCGGTGCCCTGCGTCACCCGGTTCTGCCAATCGGAGGTCTCAAAATTGCTCGCGCCCTCTTTGAACGAAATCACGCCGTCCATCTCCTTATAATATGCCTCGATGCTCACTTCGTACGAATCCTTGATCGTTTTTGCCGCGCCGATGGCCGCTTGCCATGATTTTTC
>JANOQP010000727.1:0-6558 GCA_031414895.1 Saprospirales bacterium | reverse complement strand
TGGATGCTTACAAAATATTTGAGTTCAGTCTGAAAAGTTTAGTTGATGAGACAAGAGAAGTTGTTTCTAAACTATCAAATAAAATTAATGAAAACAAAGGTGTGTTAAAAAATAATTGACAAATGAAATCTTTTCTCTATTTTCTTTTACCTTTTTTTGTGTCCCAAAGCTCAATTTCTCAACGAGCGGAATGGGAGAGGGTTTATGTAAAAGACGTTGGTTATTTTGAAATGCCCCCTACAATGGAGGTGCAGAGTGGTCTTTATAAAGTTTTTATTGATGACCTGAAAGAAACCATGGGTTACAATACCAATCATGTAGTTGTTCAACAAAAAGGTCTAAATGAACTTGAACGCGATGGTTTTCAAAAATATGGTAGGGTTATTCTTGAAACCCAAATTGGAAAGGCAGGTGACTTTGAAAAATTAGACTTTGATATCAACCAGTATTTAGCCACAGAAGCGACAACCAATATCTCCTTCAAACAGAACGTGATTCAGAGCTTCGTGGGTACAGGGTTAAAACTTGTTGAGTGGTTTCCAGCGCATTATGAAAAGGTAAATGATTACAGCACGATTCATGTAAAGTATAGACGGCAGCTAAAAGACCAACCGGTCGTTTTGGTGAATATGTATCTTTTCGGAAATTACAATCGGCAACATACATTAACCTTGTCCTATCGTGAAAATGAGGCAAGTTTTTGGGAGTTAGACTTTCAAAGAGTATTGAAAAGTTTTAGAGTAACAAATAAAATGTAATAGTCCGCTCCACAGCCTTTGTAAATAAACCACCCATCCATGCACACCGTTTTTGAAATCCCCATCCAATCGGTCGACGATTCCGTGCTGCAAGGCTTCCGGGAGCAATACCCGAATGCCGTGGTCCGCATCGAAACCGACGAGGCTATCCAATCGGGCAAGATGGACGAGGCACATTTTTGGGCCATCATCGGGCTGTTCGATTGGCAAAAACAGGACGACGAAGCCATCATGGAAGCTGCCGTCGCGGCATTGTCGGCCTTTTCAACAGGCGATATCGAGCGGTTTTACGACCTCTTGGCCGAAAAACTCTATGCCCTCGATGGCCGCCGCTTTGCCGCCCAGCTCGGCAGCAACCGCTACTCCGAAAAGGACGACAACTATTTTTCGGTGGACGATTTTTTGTATTCGCGCTGCGGCGTGGTGGCGCGGGGCAAGGCATTTTTTGAGGCCGTCCTGCAAAACCCCGCCCGGATGCCCAAAGAATTCACCTTCGAGTACATTTTATACCTGCCGCACACGGCACATGAAATGAAGACCGGGCGGCGCGATTTTCGGCATGTCACCGATACTTGGTACGAAACATTCAGCAATCCGGACGGCTGGCCGGGCATCACGCCTTTAAAAGATAGAATCCTTTTTGCAGCATCTGAAAATTAGAACAATGCGCCGTCAAAAACTCTTCGCCCAAGTAAAAAGCAACGTCCACGCGCTCGACCCGCAGGCGAAGGTTTTCCTGTACGGCTCGCGGGCGCGCGGCGACCACAAACGGCTGTCTGACTGGGACTTTTTTGTGCTGACGAGCTATGAGTTTGATAGGAAAAAGAAGGATGAATTGCAGGCGATGCTTTACTTTATTGAACTCGAATCGAATCAGTTAATCAGTTCAATCATTGACAGCAAAGAAGGTTTTGAGCGGTTAAAATTCATTCCGCTTTATCAAGACATAACCAATGAAGGCATTGAAATATGAGCGATGAAATAAAAGCACTGATTGTCTATCGGCTTGAAAAAGCGGATAGAACGTTTGCGACCGCAAAATACGGGGTTGAAAATGATTGGGATACAGTTGCCAATCGCCTTTATTATGCCTCATACCATGCGGTCGGTGCTTTGCTCCTAAAATTTAGTTCAAAAGGCCCAAAGACCCATTCAGGGGTAAAAACCTTGTTCAACCAGCACTTTGTAAAAACCGGGCTTGTCCCATCAGAGTTAGGTGTCTTTTACGCGAAAGTTTTTCAAATGCGCCAAGATGCCGATTACGCGGATTTGATTCCCTTTCTTGAAGAGGACATCAAACCACTTATCCCCGAAACCGAAAAATTCATCAACACCATCAAGAAACTCATTGACCAGTAAAGTAAAAATTAAGCAAAATATGCACCTCAACCTAAACATCTGGCGCCAAGGCGGCCAATTCAAGGGCCAATTCGTCGCGTATGAACTCGACAACGTGAGCGAGCACATGTCCTTTCTCGAAATGCTCGACGTTTTGAACGAGCAGCTCGTGCAAAAGCGCGAGGCCCCGGTCGTGTTCGAGCACGACTGCCGCGAGGGCATCTGCGGCACCTGTTCGCTCGTCATCGACGGCCAGCCGCACGGCCCGATGAAGGGCACGACTACCTGCCAGGTCCACATGCGTCATTACAAGGACGGCGACACCATCACCATCGAGCCGTTCCGGTCGCGGGCGTTCCCCGTGCTGCGCGATTTGGCGGTCGACCGCTCGTCGTTCGACCGCATCATCCAGTCGGGCGGCTATGTCTCGGTCAATACCGGCCAGGCGCAGGACGCGAACGCCATCCCCATCGAAAAGGACTTGGCGGGCAAGGCGTTCGAGGCGGCGGCCTGCATCGGTTGCGGGGCCTGCGTCGCTGCTTGCCCGAACGCATCGGCCATGCTCTTCACGGCGGCCAAGGTCTCGCACCTCGCGCTGATGCCGCAGGGCGCGGTCGAGCGCGAAAAGCGGGTGCTTTCGATGGTCGCGCAGCACGATTTGGAAGGTTTTGGCAAATGCTCGAACGTCGGGGCCTGCGAGGCAGAATGCCCGAAGGAGATCAGCATCGACAATATCGCGCGGCTCAACCGGGAGTTTTACCGGGCGTCGTTTGCGTCGGATAGGGTGGTCGCCTGACCTCTTTTTCAAATTGTGGCATTAAAAAAGGGTTGCTCCACACGGGGCAGCCCTTTTCAATTTGTCCCAAAACCTACGTTTTTCACGAATTTATGGTTAATGGCAAAGCCGCGATGGAGCTTTTCGCGTAAGTCAAACGTCTATAGGATGGAATTTTTCCGAGTTCCAAAATCGATTTTAATCCACGAACATATCCTTTAATAAAACTTCACTTTATCATGGACGATTCTTTTAGTTTTAAGAACATCATCATCCCGACCGCCATCCTGCTCGATTCGCAGCTTTTGATGGGCCAACAACCGGCCCTCGTTGAAAGCGCTGAAGCCGACCAAAATTACACGAACACGACCATCGTCTACAAACAAAAGGATGCCGATGACGCACTCGTTTTGTTGAGCCTCGGCCAAAATTATGGCACCGGCAGCGTGGTCCGGATCGCTGTTTCAGACCTCGTTCCGCAGCAGGCCGAAGTGAAATCTCCCGTTCGCCCAGAGGCAGTTTCCGACGAAAATGCCGCGCCAGCATCAACTGTCGAAGCCCCAAAGTCGGCCAAGTCACCCGATATTTCCACAAAAATATTGGTCGAAAAAAGCCCGCAACCGACTGCCGCAACCGAAAAATCGATCGCCGAAAAACGCGCCAACGGCCTCAAAAGCCCCGCGCCCAAGCCGGTAAAAATGACGGGCAAAATCTACGACCCGCAGAAAAAATCACTTTTGGACAGGCTGCAAAAAATCCACCTGCCTGATCTGAACTTTGGCAGCCGGGTTCGTTGCCCGAGTTTTTGACGATTTTATCCAAAAAAAGGGTCGCTGGACATTCCGGCGGCCCTTTTTTTATGCCCGTTCGGGAATTTTGGCTTGTTTTGCGGGCATAAATATTTCAGATATGACAACCGAATTTTGGATCAGCCTCCCCGTCAAAAACCTCGAACGTTCGAAAGAATTTTTTGCCAAAATGGGCTTCAAGTTCAACGAGCAAATGGGCAATAGCGACCATTCCGCCTGTCTTTTGATGGGCGACAAAGGCGTGATTTTGATGCTCTTTGCGGAAGAAGTGTTCAAGACTTTCACCAAAAATGACCTCCCCGGATCGGACACGACCGAGGTTATGATCTCGCTCAGCGCGAACAGCCGCGAGGAAGTCGACAAAATCACACAACGTGCAGCCGATTTGGGCGGCACCGTTTTTGGCCCGCCGTCGGAGGTTCAGGGTTGGATGTACGGCTCTGGTTTCGCCGATTTGGACGGTCATCGCTGGAATATTTTGTTCATGGATTTCAGCAAATTGAAGTAAAGCATGGCAAAAATGACCGGCGCCGAGCAAGTCGAAAAGTACATGGCCGACCTTGCGCACCCGCTCAAACCTGAAATGGAGGCCCTCCGCACCATCCTAAAAAACGCGCACCCCGAACTTTCCGAGCGCATCAAATGGAACGCGCCGAGCTATTTTTTCAAAGAGGACATCGTGACATTCGGCCCGCCCGGCCGGAAAATGGACGAGGTTTTGCTCGTTTTTCACCACCCGTTTGTGGTTGAAATTCCGTCCAAAATCTTGACGGGCGATTATAAAGACCGTCGATTGGCGCATTTCAAAAGCATGGCCGAGGTCGAGTCGGGCGCGGATGAACTCTTTGGGATCATCAATCAAATCATTTTAAAAATAGCCGGTCCCGAATTTTCTTTTTGAAAACCGACCGGGCGATGCCCAACAAAAAGCCGCCAATTGGCCCTACGGCTTTTTTCGGCGCACATTCCCGGAAAATCCTTTGGATAAAATGCCGCGTACATTCGTTTGATTCGGAAGTTGCCGCGCCCATTTTTGCGGCATTTAAAATTTACCAAAAACAGATTACAAGATGAAATTTTCAAAAATTGCAGTCATTTTGCTGGCCCTCGCGCTCCCTTTGGCGGGCTGCAAAAATGTGAAATCCGGCTGGAACCGCATGAACGTCTTCCCGGTCTCCGACGATATCGCCCTCGGCAAACAGGTCGCCGCCGAAATCGCCTCGAAACCGAAGGAATTTCCGCTCCTCTCCGAACAGGGCAACGAGGAAATCTACCGATATATCCGCGCGATGACCGAAAAAATCCTGAACTCTGGGAAGGTCGAACACCGCCGTGCCTTCGCTTGGCAGGTCAAAATCATCAACGATGACAAGACCCTGAACGCATTTTGCACGCCCGGCGGCTATATTTATGTCTATACCGGGCTGATAAAATACCTCGACTCGGAAGACCAGCTCGCCGGGGTAATGGGTCACGAAATCGCGCATGCGGCCAACCGCCACTCGACCCGGCAAATGACCAAAATGTTCGGCATACAGGTTTTGGCGGACGCGCTTTCGGGCAATCGAAAGGCTTTTGGGGAGGTTTTTTCGGCGGTCATCGGCCTGAAATTCAGCCGGGCCCACGAGACGGAGGCCGACAATTTTTCCGTCACCTATCTCTGCGGGACGGGCCTCAACGCAGCGGGCGCGGCCGGTTTTTTCCAAAAAATCCAGTCAAAGGGCGGGCAGCCGCCCCAGTTTTTGAGCACGCACCCAAACCCGAAAAACCGCGTCCAAAACATCATGGCGAAGGCAAAGGCATCCGGCTGCAAAGGCACCGCGACCAACACCGGGGAGTATGCCAAAATGAAAAAATTGTTGCAATAATGCCCGCTTCGCAAAAATTTGTCGAGACTTTCCAATGGAAAAACCATTTTCTGGAAACGGAAATTCTGGCCAACGAACCCGTGACACTTTGCTGTCGATCTATCTCCGCGGGGCGCGAGCTGCGCGGATTTATGACGGCGCGGACGAGGGCCACAAGGCTTCGTTGGCGCGGCAAATTTTGAAGAAATATGGGATGGGGGCTTGACTATTCCGCCAAGACCATCTCCAAAACCTCCGGCGTGTGCACCTCCCCGAACTGGTCGAGGTGCAGTTTGTAAAATTGGAGGATTTGCCGCAAGAGCGATTTTCGGAGCGGCCTATCGATTGCGATTTCGTGGCAATTTTCGATTGGTGCGCCGAGCAATTGGTGTGCGGCGCGGCTTTCGTTTTCGTTCATGAAAAACGGGTGCGCGGGTCGCATTTCACAAAAAACACCTTCCTGCAAATCAAAAAACGGCGTCGCCTCGCTCGCCTCGCCGCCGGGCAAAAAGCCGAGCAAACTGGCCAGTTCGAGCAAAAAATGGAGGTGGATGTTCGCGACGGGCTTGTCGGTTTTATCCAAAAATTGGAGCGTCCGGATCAAAAAATCGAACAAAATCGGGTCAGGCTCGGTCTCGCGGACGGATTTTCGGCAGATTTCGGCCAAAAACAGCGCGACCGATCCTTTCCGAAGTTCGAACGGGATATGTTGAAAAATCAACGAGGCCGACACTTCTTTTATCCGGTGCATCGCGTGGTTTTCCCCAAAATAGGTCACGACCTCGATGACCGACATCGGCTGCAAAAGCCCCGGCGAAAACTTGGCCTTCGCCGACCGAACGCCGCTCAAAATGAACGTGTGCAGCCCTTTTTCTTCCGTAAAAAGGTGGGCGATGAGGCTGGTTTCACCGTATTTGACGGTGCGAAAAACGATGGCGCGGGTTTTTATCTGCATGGTTCAGCGGGCGTTTTCGGGTTCATCGAGGTCGGGCGAAACGTTTGGCACGTCTTCCAAATCCCAATCTATGACC
>JANOQP010000726.1:0-1681 GCA_031414895.1 Saprospirales bacterium | reverse complement strand
CTTCCCGGCGTTTTCGAGTCGCGCAAAATGACGGTCGTAGTTGGGCAATTTTGTGCCGACGTACATCCCCAAGGCGAGGACGAGTCCGAAAATAAGGGGCAAACGGACGTTCAACTTGGGGGTGTCGTTCATTTCAGTCATATGGAAAATATTCAAAAAAATCGTTGATTTTCTTTTTTAAAAGAAGATTAACAGCAAGTTTTGCCGCCATTTTTAACTTTTATTCAAAAAAGGGTATCAAAGGGAGAAACGTGTTCGTTCGTAAAAACCAGTTCCGGGCGATCAAGTTCATTTCCTGAAAATCATTGTTCACCAAAAACTAAACCGCGCAAACATAATGGCTGCACTCGCAGATATTGACCAACTCGACCGTCAAATCCTCGGTATTTTAACGGCTGACGGAAAAACGCCCTACGCCGAAATCGGCAAACAACTTTTCGTCTCGCCTGGCACCGTTCATGTCCGGATCAAAAAACTGGAGGAAAAGGGCGTCGTCCGGGGCTATTCGCTCAATGTCGATTACACAAAATTGGGCTACGATATCACCGCCTTTTTGGGCATTTACCTCGAAAAATCATCGCTTTACGACGAGGTCGCGGAGCAATTGAAACAGATCCCGGAGATTGTGGAGGCCAATTATACGACCGGGCTTTATTCGATTTTTACAAAGATCGTCTGCCGCGACACGAACCATTTGAAGATGATCTTGCACGACAAGATCCAGAAAATCCAGGGCATCCAGCGGACGGAAACCTTCATTTCGCTCGACCAGAGCATCAGCCGGCCCGTCACTTTTTGAATTTGTGGTGGCCGATAAACAAAAACATTTCCTTTCTTTGCCCCCAGAAATCAATTCTTTGACATGATCAGCAGACGTTCCATCAGGACAAAATCCTTTCAGGTAATTTACAGCCAGCAATTTGAGGACACGGGCAAAAACGGCCAAGAAGCCCTCGATTTTTTTGCAAAAGGCATCGAAAAAGTCTATTTCACCTATTTTTTCAACGTCGCCCTGGTCATCAAGGGCCTCGCAAAAGCGAAGGAAAGAGGCAAACTGACCGCCGGGGACGTGCCAGAACTGGCCGATTTTAAGGCTCTTTTGGCAAGATCGGCACCGCTCCCAAACTCGAACGGCATCATCACGGAGACCTTAAAAGACTATTCGGCAAAGTTTGTCGAGCAGGAAAAGGTGATGGAGGATTTTTACGAGGGCATGCAAACGCGGCTCAATGAACAGCAGTTCGAG
The DNA here is from genome assembly GCA_031414895.1 of Saprospirales bacterium. Lineage (GTDB taxonomy): Bacteria > Bacteroidota > Bacteroidia > Chitinophagales > Saprospiraceae > JANOQP01. Next base: position 435 of record JANOQP010000726.1, on the reverse strand, counting down.
AACCCCGTCGCCTTCTATAAATGGCTGCAAAACGATGCCGATTACAACGAACTTTTCGCGGAACAAATGATCAACGGCGCGGGCAGCGACGACTATTCGATCATTACCGGGACGATGCGGAAGACCGTGAAGGGGTTTCCCGCCTTTGCCGAGGTGCTGAACGTCATCAATTCCGACGACGACACGACCATCCAGTTCGGCGACGTGCTGATCAAAAACTATTTCGACGAGGACTCCTATTATAATGGCCTCCTCGAATCGCACTCGCGCAACTGGGAAATTGACCGCGTGGCCATGATCGACAAGATCTTGATCAAAATGGCAATTGCCGAAATGGCCAGTTTCCCGTCCATCCCGGTCAATGTCTCGATCAACGAGTACATTGAAATCTCCAAGATTTTTTCGCTCGACAAGAGCAAGGAATACATCAACGGG
>JANOQP010000725.1:0-2484 GCA_031414895.1 Saprospirales bacterium | reverse complement strand
GCTGCAAGCTCGTCGTGCTGGACAGGCAGGGCAATTTGTTGAAAAACACGAACATCTACCCGCACCCGCCGCAGTCGCAAGTGTTTGAAAGTCAAGCGCTTGTGGAGGATTTGGTCAAAAAGCTCGACATCGAGGCCATCGCCGTCGGCAACGGAACAGCGGGCCGCGAAACCCTCGATTTTTTGGCAAATTGCAATTTTGGCAAACAGCTCGAGATCTTTCAGGTCAACGAGGCGGGCGCGTCCATTTATTCCGCCTCCGATGTGGCCCGCGAGGAATTTCCCGACCACGACGTGACGGTTCGCGGCGCGATTTCCATCGGCCGCCGATTGATGGATCCGCTCGCGGAACTGGTCAAAATCGACCCAAAAAGCATCGGCGTTGGTCAATATCAGCACGATGTCGCGCAAAACCAGCTCCGTGAAAGCCTCGACCGGACGGTGGAAAGTTGCGTGAACGCCGTCGGCATTAACCTCAACACGGCCTCGAAACACCTGCTCACCTATGTCTCCGGCCTCGGCCCGACCTTGGCGGCAAACATCGTGAAGTTTCGTGCCGAAAATGGCCCGTTTTCACGCCGCGAGGACCTTAAAAAAGTGCCACGCATGGGCGAAAAAGCATTCGAGCAATGCGCAGGTTTTCTTCGCATCCGCGATGCGAAAAACCCGCTTGACAATACAGCAGTCCACCCGGAAAGCTATCAAATTGTTGAAAAAATGGCCAAAGAGGCCGGCTTTACCGTCCGCGATTTGATCTCAAAAAACGAAACCCGGCGCGGCATCGACCTCAACAAATACGTTACACCGACCGTCGGACTGCCCACGTTGACCGATATATTGAGGGAACTCGAAAAGCCCGGCCTCGACCCTCGCGGCGCACCGAAACCGATCGAGTTCAGCCATATCCGAAGCATCGAGGCGCTCTCGGTGGGCATGGTTTTGACGGGCGTGGTGACCAATATCACGGCGTTCGGCGCGTTCGTGGACATCGGTTTGAAGGACACGGGCCTCGTCCATGTCTCACAAATGGCCAATAAGTTCGTGAAGGACCCGTCGACCATCGTCAAGCTCAACCAACAAGTGACGGTGCGGGTGACGGAGGTGGATATGCAGCGAAAACGGATCGCGCTGTCTATGAAAGATGTTTGAAGAAGCCCAGTCACGGCCTGATTTCCTGCGCCCAGACCTCTTTCCCGTTGGTGTCAAAAAGCCGGATGGTGCAGGTGCGCTCCTTCCTTTTCCCCGCGAACGAGAGCGTCGAAAAATTGTGGCTGTCGAACAACGTGCCCTCGACGCGGAGCGGGTTGATGTCCTTCGGGTCTTTGTAGCTGCCCGCCGTGAGCGAAGAGGTTGTGAGGTCAAAAACGGTTGTGCCGCGCGGCCCGGTCCACTTCGCGAGCTCCGAAAAATGGCGGTCGCCGGTGAGGAAAATCACGCCTTTAATTTTTTCGCGATCGATGAAATTGAGGATGGTGTCCCGCTCTGCGGCGGCGAGGTTGGCGAAGGTCTCCATTTTTTTGAACGGGTTGAGGAACTGCCCCCCGACGGCCACCAATTTGAACGGCGCATGGCTCCCGGCGAGCGATTCGAGCAGCCATTGGCGTTGTTCCGCGCCGAGGAGCGTCCGTTCGCAGCTCCCGCAATCGTTCGGCGCACGAAAATACCGGTCGTCGCAAAGGAAAATATCCACGTCGCCGTATTGATAAAACGAGGTGATTCCGTGCAGCCCGTCCGTCCCGAAGGTCGGATTCCCCCAAAAACACTCAAAAGCGTGGCGCGTTTTGTCCTTCATTATATAGGTGCGGTCGGCGTCGTTTGGGCCATATTCGTGGTCGTCCCAAATGGCGAGGTGCGGGCAGGCGGCCAAGAGCGGCTGCATTTCGGGGAGGCTGCGCGAGTGGGTATAGCGGTGCGCGATGCCTGTCCATGAGTAGAAATCCGGTTCGCGGAGATAGGCATTGTCGCCGAGCCAGAGCATGAGGTTGGGTTTTTTGTCGGCAATCGAGCCAAAAATGCCATATTCCGTGCCATATGCCCGGCCGGGGCGGTCGTATTTTTCCTCATTTATATAGGTGCAAGATCCGGCGGCGATCGAAAAATTGGGCGGCTCCGACCGGAACTGCCAAAGCGGCTGCGTCCGAAAAAGGGTGGGGTAGGGCCGCTCAACCACTTTGCCGTTTATCTTTATTTGATAAAAATAGGTGCGCCCCGGCTCGACTTCGTCGGCAATGAGCTTGGCTGTGAAAGCGTCCTTTTTGATGGTCTGGACGGCCTCGGAAACGAACTTCTGGCCAGCAGCCGTCGAGTCCCAATACATCATTTGCACGGAGGCCGGGCCGGTGGTCTGCACCCAGACAAGGGCTTCTTTCATGTCCACATAACCGAGCATGGGGCCGGATTGGAGGCCGGGTTTTTGGGCGAAGAGTTGGGCCGGGGCCAATAAAACCAGCGAAAAAAGGAGGGTGCGCATAGGTATTTGTTTTTG
>JANOQP010000724.1:0-8186 GCA_031414895.1 Saprospirales bacterium | reverse complement strand
AAAACCATCAGCGCGGCGAGCGTTTCGTCATCGATATCAAAAATATAATCCACCTCCTTTTTCGGGATGACCAAGGTATGCCCCTTTACTTGCGGGCGGACATCGAGGAACGCCAAAAACTGGTCGGTCTCGGCGATTTTGTAGCACGGGATTTCCCCATTGACGATGCGGGTGAAGATGCTGGCCATATTTTATGGGCGATAAAATGGTGAGCGGCAAAAGTCCCAAAAATAAATTTGATAAAAAAGTGGCCGAGCGGCCCACCGTATTTTTTCCAAAAAAACAAATCCGGGTCGATCATAATTCATTGAAAGCCAATGGTTTGACTTTGTTTTTTTCGCAAAATAATGCGCACGCGATAAAATCTGCGCCGTCACGGGAAGGCCGTCCGGCAACTTGTCCTACGGGATTCACGCAAGCACCTTTGTTGTGACAAACAGATTATTTTATCCTTTCACCGTCAAGCACACTTTTTTATGAAATCCATCAGCACGCTCAACAACCTTTTCTCCGCCAAAGAAACCCTCAACCAAAATCAATCGCTCAAAATCAAGGGCGGCGACGACAAGCGGGCACCGCTCCCATTGCCCATCCCCACTCCGCTCCCGACCCCAAACGGTTGTGCATGGGGCTTTTTTGGTTTGGAGAACAAGTAATTTACCAGCCAAAAAAAACCACCAAAAAGTCTGGTCCCAACCTCGCCCTGCGACCGGGGCCAGGCTTTTTTTTCGCAACGCCCCAAAATTCAAAGACATGAAAAGAAGCCAACTTTCACGGTTCGTTTTTGCGGTTTTATGGATGCCATTTAGCCTGTTTGCCGGGCCGGTACCGGACAGTTTGGCGCGGCTCGATGTTTATACCATTTTGGGAAAAGCATCCCAGATCTCGTGGAAAGACCTCGACAAAGCGCTCGCCATCAATGAGTTCGCGGTGGAAAAAGCATCGGCATCGCGCGATTTTATGGGGCTTTTTTATGCCTACCACGAGCGGGGCGTTTATTTCGAGATACACAACCGGCCGCTCAACGCGCTGCCTGAATATGAAAAAGCGCTCTTTTTTGCGGACAGCTGCAAGGCGAACCGAAACCAGTTTTTGACCAGCATCTTCACGGAACTGGCCATCGCCAACCGGAAGGCGGGCAATTATGCGGCCTGCAAAAAATGGCACGAATCGGCCCTCGCGCTCGCCCGAAAAACCGGCAACGCCGAACTCGAGGAGGACAGCTACCACGGCCTCGGTTTTTTGTTCGAGACAACGGGCGAATGGGAAAAGGCCATCGAGTTTTATCAAAAGAGCATCACCGTCGCCGAGCGGCGCAAGAGCATTTTGGGGGTCATTGTCACCACCCAGAACATCGCCAAGACCCTGCTCCGGGCGGGCAATCGCGAGCTCGCGCTCAAAAAAATCGAGGACGCTTGGCAAATGGCCGCCCAACAACCTGACACATTGCGCCGCGCCCATGTTCTCAACGATTATGGGGAAATATTGGTCGAGATTGGCCAGTTTGACAAAGCGGAGCAAAAATTCCAGACCTCCCTTTTGGCCTATCAACAGCTCGGCGACCAGCCGATGATGGCGCGGGCATTCCTCAATTTGGGCGATGTTTTCTCCAAAAAAGGGGCCGATTTGCTGGCCCTCGATTTTTTCCAAAAAAGCCTCGCGCTCAAACAATCGCTCCGCCCGGAAGACCACGTCAACCTCTACGCGCACACGGGCGAGCTTTTCCAAAAGCAAAACCTGCTCGACGAAGCGGCAACCAATTGGCGCGAATGCCTTGCGCTCTCACAACAGTTCAACTTCCGGGACGTGATGCAAAAAGCGCACATGGCCCTGTCGAAAATCGCCGACGAAAAAGAACAGCCGGACATCGCATTTTTTCACCTGAAAAGGGCGACGGCCATCGGCGATTCGCTGACGGGCAAGCAAAAAGATTTGAAATTGGCCGAGATGGAATTCAAGTTCGATGCGGCCCGCTCGGAGAAAAAGTTGCGCGACCTGCAAGAAGAGCGGACCCATTTGATGTTCACCGGGGCACTCGTTTTGTTGGCGATGGGGTTCATTTTCCTGTTTTATCGAAACCGGGAAAAGGCCCGCTCAAACCGTGTTTTGAGCCAAAAAAACCTCGAAATCGAACGGCAAAACAACAAATTGCAGGATTCGAACCTGATCTTGCAACAGTTCGCATGGGCTTCCGCGCACGACCTGAAAGAACCCCTGCGCACGATCGGCTCGTTCATTGGCCTCATCCAAAAACGCCACGGCCACGCCCTGCCCGCCGAAGCCGTCGAATATATGCAGTTCGTAAAAGACGGCGCGCACCGCATGAACTCGCTGCTTTCCGACCTCCTCGAATACAGCACGCTCTGCGCCGAGGACGCGACGACCACGGAGGTCACGCCGCTCCACCGGGCCCTGCGCGACGTGATGGGCAACCTCCGCGAGACCATCCGGGCGCGAAAAGCGACCGTCGAATTGCCGCCCGAAACGCCCGCGCTGGCCATGCAACGGAGCCATTTGGTGCAGCTTTTTCAAAATTTGGTCTCCAATGGCATCAAGTTCAGCCCCGAAAACCCGCATATCACCGTCAATTTTTACAAAGAGCTCAACGGCGACCTGCTCTTCGCGATCCGCGACCACGGCATCGGCATCGAAAAAGCGTACGAAGGGAAGGTTTTTCAGGTGTTCCACCGGCTGCACAAAAACCAGTTCGAGGGGACAGGGATCGGCCTCGCGATCTGCAAGAACATCGTCGATAAATACGGCGGCCAGATCTGGTTCGAGAGCGAAATTGGTGCGGGGACCGTCTTTTTCCTGCGGTTTCCCGCAAATTTGGAGGTCGCCGTGGTCAGCGAACGCTTTGCCGAACTGGCCGAGGCTTGATTTTTTTGGTTTGCGATTTTGAAAAAATGCGCCGGCATGGAACCTGTTTTCATGTCGGCGCATTTTTTTGCGCAGCCATCACGCCGACGGATTTTTTACGAAATGACGGGGCGGCCCGGGCAGGAAGACCGCGCCCGTCGGAAAAAAATCTACATTTGGCCGTCCACAAATTTTCAGCCCAACCACTTTTGCTCATGAAAATACGCCCATTTCAGGCGATCTATCCGAACATAGATTTCGTCGCCTCGCCCGATTCGTTCTGCCTCGAAGCAAAGACCGGCTTTCAGGAATTCAAAAAAAACGGCCTTTTCATCAAGACCGCCTCCGATGCGCTCTATGTTTTTCAGATTCAAAACGGCAAACGAACGCACACGGGCCTCGTCGCCTGCAACGACCTTTCCGATTTTCATGAGGGCAAGATCAAGAAGCACGAGAACACTTTGAGCGAAAAAGAGCAGCAACAAATGCAGCTTTTCGTGCGCTGGCAGGCCATTTTGAAGCCCGTTTTGCTCGTTTATAAAAAAGTGGACAGCATCACCACATGGCTCGAAAATTTCACGAAAGCGAACCAACCGTTCTTCACCGTCCATTTTGAAAAGGATGGGCAGGTCCACCGCGCATGGGCCGTCACCGATGGCCGCCAGATCCAGGAGCTGCAACAGCTTTTTGAAAAAATCGGGACCACTTATATCGCCGACGGCCACCACCGGACCACGACGGTCGCGCTCCTCAACGAACGGTTGCGGGACAAAAACCCGGAATTTGATTTCCGCGAGCTGTTTTGCGCCTATTTTCCGAGCGACCAACTCGATATTTTGGACTACAACCGCGTCGTCGAGGGACTGAAAGAGGTCTCGCCGATGCGTTTCATGGCGCAATTGGCGCAGCTTTTCGATGTCGAATTTTTGGAAAAACCGACAAAGCCGCGCAAAAAGCACGAACTCACGATGATCGTCGGAAAGGAATGGTTCCGGCTCACTTGGCGACCCGAAATGTTGAAAAAAGGCAAAAAAGACACCGTCCTCCTCGATGCCAACCTATTGAACGAACACGTTTTTGGAAAAATCCTCGGCATCCTCGACGTGCGGACCGACAACCGGATGACCTATATCGAGGGGCCAAAAGGGTTGCACGGCCTCGAAGATGCGGTCGGGACCAACCGGAACCGGATCGGTTTCATGCTCTATCCGGTCGCGCTCGACGACCTGATGGCGCTCTCGGACATGGGCGAAATGTTGCCGCCAAAATCGACCTATTTTGAGCCGAGGTTGCGCAGCGGATTGATTGTTAAAGAGATAAAAGAATGATTATGAAACATCTATCAACCTTGTTGATTTTCTTATTGTTTTTAATAAAAAATCAATTGTTGGCGCAAGTTTTAACTACGTCAAATTTGCCCATAATTTTTATTGACACCGATGGCCTAATTATATCGGACGAGCCTAAAATAACGGCCCGGATGTGCATCATCGAACCAACGAACGGGCTGTCGGTTTTGGCGGACACGAGCACGGTGCCGTTTGAATTTATCGGCATCGAAACGCGCGGCACGAGCAGCCAAGATGTCTATCCAAAGGTCGGCTACGCCATCGAAACACGCGACGCGGCAGGGCTGTCAAAGGACATTGCGCCGTTCGGTTTCCCCGAAAACGACGACTGGGTCTTGGTTGGCCCGTACAACGACAAATCGCTCATGCGCGACGCGCTGGCGTATGCAATCGCCGCAGAATCAATGACTTATGCGCCACGCGCCAGTTTTGTCGAGGTCGTTTTGAACGATGATTATCGGGGCGTGTACCTCTTTTTGGAAAAAATAAAGCGTGGCAAAAACCGGGTGGACATCTCGAAACTCAAACCGGTAGACCTCACTGGCGACCAATTGACGGGCGGTTATATCCTCAAATTGGACAAGCACACCGGGCAGGTATTTGATTTTTGGGAGAGCGATTTTCCGCCATTTCCGGGCGCGACGCAGCGCAGCCTTTTTCAATATCATTACCCAAAACCAGAGGATATAGCCATTGAGCAAAAGGATTATATCCAGTCCTTTATCTATGATTTTGAATCCAATCTTTCCAGTAATTTCTTTAAGGATACTGTTGCCGGTTATCATAAATTCATTGACGTCGATTCATGGATAGATTATCTTTTGGTCAATGAGGTCAGTAAAAACTTGGATGCTTATCGGCTGAGCACTTTTATGTACAAAGACCGCGATTCGGCGGGCGGGAAATTGCACATGGGCCCAGTTTGGGACTTTAATATTGCGTTCGGCATCGGCGATTATTGTGATGCCGGGCCATTTTCCGGTTGGGCATATGATTTCAACGACCAATGCCCGTGGGATTGGTGGGTGATCCCGTTTTGGTGGAAAAGACTGTTGGAAGACCCGCGTTTTCAGGAAAAATTGGAGGCACGTTATCTGTTTTTACGGCAGAACCAATGGTCGAACCAACAAATTTTGGGCAAAATTGACTCGATGCAAGTACTTTTAAAGGACGCACAACAGCGCAATTTTGAGCGTTGGCCGATCTTGGGGCAATATGTTTGGCCGAACAGTTATGTCGAAAATTCATGGAGCTTGGAAGTCGTGCGGCTTCATTCTTGGACCCTCAACCGGCTTTGGTGGATGGACAACCATATCCATAAAATGGTGGATGTGGACACTGCTTTTGAGGCCATAAACCTTGTCAAGCCAACCCCGAACCCGGCAAAGGGCAGCACTTTTTTTGAGTACCGGCTCGCGCCCGGCGCGGATTTGACGGTCGAACTGTTCGACGCGACGGGGCATCTGTTGAGCTATTTTGGCAAATTGCCGACAGGCGAAAATGCGCGTTTTGAACTGCCCCTGCCGGAGGCCGCCGGGATGTGTTTTTATCGGTTCAAATTGGCCGGGGTAAAAATTGCGACCGGAAAAATTGTCGTAACCCCATGAAAACCAACGGTTTATGCAACTGAAACGGCTCCAAGAGTTTGCCGGAGAATATAAAAAGAGCCTCATCCACGCGCCGCCCGACGGGCTTTTCAAATGGGAGAGCCAACGGATCTGGCAGGAAAATTTCACGCTCGACACCCGCGATTTTGTGGAAATGTTCGACCGTGCGCTTGAAAATTCGACCACGCGGCGGCTTTGGCACCGCGAGCAGTTTTTTCCGAAAAAGATGATGCTCGAATTTTGGCGGCGCGACCCAATGACCTTAAAAGCGGCTTTTGACGACCTTTTTGACGAGACCAAATTGGTGGAAAACCGGTTGAGCCGGTTTGTTTTTGCGCTCGATATTTTGCTCGCCGACCTCCGCGCCGGTGCGCCGAACACACGCCTTTCGGAACATTTCCACACGGATTTTCAACTGCCCTCGCTCTATCTCGCTTTTCAATTTCCAGCCGACCATGCGCCCTATGATTTCACTGTTTTTCAACAGGTTTTAATTAAATTAAACTCGCTCGATATTCCACTGGTGAGCGACCCGGCGCGGTGGTTCAAAATTGCAAGAACTGTTCATAATTTATTGGTGAAGGACAATGAATTGGTTAATTCGGTCAATAGATGGATAAAACCAAATGTCCACTATTCGTCCAATAATTTATTGCTGGTGGATGATTTTTGCCGTTTTGTTTGCCAACGATGAATTGCGGATAATCCCATAAAAAAAGCCCGCTGATTGCTCGACGGGCTTTTCTGTTTTTATCGGATTGCTTACCAAGCCACATCATCGTCCGGATCGGACTTTTTGGGGCTTGATGCATCATCATCGTCGGTTTTTTCGTCCGGGTTATCTGTGGCCCCGGCTTTCGGCGGAGACTTTTTGAAAGCAATCTTTGTGCGCTCGACATTTTCTTCGCCGCCCTCTTCACCCGTGTCCTGGCCCTCTGCCTCGCGGTTTGCGGCCTCCCATTCTTCTTGGCGGCGTGCAAATTCGTCGTAGTCATAATCGGGCATCAACTCCGTTTTTACATGGTTGACCACTTCTTGCAACGACTCGACAAAGCGGTTGAAATCCTCTTTATAAAGAAACATTTTATGCCTTTCATAGCCAAAACCGTTCAATTTCTTGGTGCTTTCGGTCAAGGTGACGAAATAGTCGTCGCCCCGCGTCCGCTTCACGTCGAAGAAATAGGTGCGCCTTTTTCCGGCGCGGAGGCGTTTTGAAAAGACGCTTTCGTCCATTTCGCGGGGTTCGCGCGGCTCCCTTGGTTCGCGCCGGTCGAAACCACCGCCGCCGCCCTGGCCACCACCGTAACCGCCGCCTTCACGGCGACCACCACCAAAACCGCCGCCGCCATAGCCGCCGCTGCTGCCCCGGTCATCGCGGTCACGAGGCTCGCGCCGATCGTTGAAACCGCCCCGGTCTTCGCGGTCACGGAAATCCCGGCGGTCACTAAAACCCCGGTCTTCTCGGCGTTCGTCCCGTTCGGGCCGGTCGCTGTCGCCATCTTTTCTGAACATTGTGTTGAAACTATTTTGTTGCAAAATATGCGGGTAAAGGTAGAATTCCGACGGATTTTGCGCCGGAGCGGTCATTTTTTTTTGAAAAAACCGCCACCCAGCTTTGAGTAACTGGCAAAAGGACGGTTTTAAGCCCGTTTTTCAAAAAACTGGAGCAGCGCGTTCACATACGAATCGACGGTTTTGAGGTTTAAAACCTCGGCGCGGCTGCGCAAAAAGGTGTTCTTGAAATCCGTTTTTTGGGCATCCTGCCAATCGGCCCAACGTTTTCGGACATCTGAATGCGAGGTGTCGATCCAGATTTTTTGCCCGGTTTCGGAATCCTCCATTTGTAAAAAACCGATGTCGGGGAGTTCGTTTTCACGCGGATCTGAAACATGGAGGCCGATAACATCGTGCCGCCGGGCGAGGGTTTTAAGCGAGGTTTCGTAGTTTTTTGTCTGAAAATCGCTCAAAATAAAGCAGATGCTCCGCTTTTTGAGCACATTTTGGAGGTATTCGAGCGTCGGCCCAAGTTCCGTCCGGCGGCCTTCCGGTTCCACGTTGAGCAGTTCGCGGATGATGCGGAGGATGTGCGGCTTGCCCTTTTTCGGCGGCATGAACAGCTCGACGCGGTCGCTGAAAAGGAGGAGGCCCACTTTGTCGCCGTTGGAGAGCGCGGAAAAGGATAGCAGCGCGCAAATTTCAGTGATGAACTCCTGTTTCGTCAATTCCTGCGTGCCGAAAAACGCGGATTGGCTCACGTCCACGACGAGCATAACGGTCAGTTCGCGCTCCTCCTCAAAGATTTTTATGTGCGGTTCACCCGTCCGCGCCGAGACGTTCCAATCGATATGCCGCACATCGTCGCCATATTGGT
>JANOQP010000723.1:0-5139 GCA_031414895.1 Saprospirales bacterium | reverse complement strand
GCGGTCTGGCTTGGGAAGTTCAGCCGCGTTTTTCGCCCGACGGACAGCGGATTTTGTTCACTTCCGACGCGGGCGGCGGCGACAATTGCTGGCTGATGAACGCCGACGGCTCGAAACCTCGACAGGTGACCAAAGAAAATTTCAGGCTCCTCAATAATGGGGCCTGGCTTTCCAACGATTATTTCGTGGCGCGGAAACATTTCACCTCTGGCCGCTCGCTCGGCGCGGGCGAAATGTGGATGTTCCACTCTTCTGGCGGCGAGGGCATCCAGCTCACGAAGCGCAAAAACGACCAACAGGACGTGAACGAACCGACCGCCGTGGCCGATTCGCGCTATTTTTATTACTCGGAGGAAGTTTATCCCGGCGGTTTTTTCCAATATAATAAGGACGCGAACAAAGAAATTTTTGTCATCAACCGCTACGACCGCGAAAAGGGCGAGACCGAGCAAATTATCGGCGGCGCGGGCGGTGCTTGCCGCCCGCAAATTTCGCACGACGGAAAAAAAATGGCCTACGTCCGACGCATCCGCACGAAGTCGGTTTTGATGGTCCACGACCTCGAAACGGGCGCGGAGGAGCTGGTTTTTGACGGCCTATCGAAGGACCAACAGGAGGCTTGGACGGTTTTTGGCTGTTATCCGGGTTTTGCATGGATGCCGGGCGACCAGCAAATCGTGGTCTGGGCGCAGGGAAAATTGAAAAAAATCGGCGTGGCAAAGCCAAATTTGGTCGAAAACATCCCCTTTTCAGTGGACGTAAAAACGAAGGTTGCCGAGGCGCTGCATTTTGAAAACCCGGCTTTTGAAGAAAATTTCACCGTCCGCGCCGTCCGGCAGGCCGTGACCTCGCCCGATGGGAAAACGTTGGTCTTCAACGCGGCGGGCAAACTCTACATGAAATCGTTGCCCGATGGAAAACCGCAGCCCGTCATCGATGCCATCTCGAACTTCACGATGGACAAAAACGGGTTCGAGTTCGAGCCTGCCTTTTCGCCCGATGGGAAATCGATGGTTTTCACGACGTGGGGCGACGAAAAACGGGGCGCAATATTTCGGACGGACAATTTCAACGCGCCGACCAAATTGACGGCCGCGCCCGGCATTTTCCGCACGCCGCAGTTTTCGCCCGACGGCAAATCCATCGTTTTCCGAAAAGAGGACGGCAACGACGAGCAGGGCTACCTTTTTTGCAAGGAACCGGGCATTTACAGGATGGATGCCGACGGCAAAAACGTCCGTTTGATCACGCCGCAGGGCGAAAACCCGCGCTTTTCGGCAGATGGGAAGCGGATTTTGGTGCAAACGGGCGGCTATCTTTTTGGCTCTTTGAAAAAATCGCTCAAAAGTTTTGACCTCAACGGGCAGGACGAGCGCACCATTTTTGACACGCAATACACCAACCAATTTGTGCCGTCGCCCGATGGGAAATGGATTGCTTTTACCGAATTGCACAAAGCATATATTGCCCAAATGCCGATGCCGGGCAAGCCAATTGGCCTCACGGGCGACACAAAAGCGGTGCCGGTGACGCTCGTTTCGCGCGATGCGGGCTACAATCTCCATTGGTCGGCGGACTCAAAATCGCTGCATTACACGCTCGGCGAGGAGTATTTCACCATAGATTTGAACAAAAGGTTCGCGTTTTTGCCTGGCGCACCGGATTCGCTGCCCGCGCTCGACACGACCGGTATTCGCATCGGCCTGACCTTGCCGACGGACAAACCGCGCGGCACGATTATTTTCCAAAACGCCCGGATCATCACGATGGAAGGCGACGAGGTCATCGAAAACGGCGACCTCGTTGTGCGCGACAACATGATCGTCGAGGTCGGTCGTGCCGGCACGGTGAAAACGCCGTCGGGCGGCACTTTTATCGATTGCACGGGCAAAACGATCATGCCGGGCATCATCGACGTGCATGCGCATTCGGGCAATTTCAGGTATGGCCAGACCTCCGAAAAACAGTGGGAATATTTTGCCAACCTCGCCTATGGGGTCACGACCTCGCACGACCCTTCCACCAATTCGGAGATGGTTTTTTCGCAAAGCGAGATGATAAAGGCAGGGCGGATGGTCGGCCCGCGGCTCTTTTCGACGGGGACCATTTTGTACGGCGCGGACGGTGATTTCAAAGCGCCGATCAATTCGCTCGACGACGCACGGGCGACCCTCCGGCGGACAAAAGCTTGGGGCGCGTTTTCGGTGAAAAGCTACAACCAGCCGCGCCGCGAGCAACGCCAACAGGTCATCGCCGCTGCCCGCGAACTGAAAATGGCCGTCGTGCCGGAGGGCGGCTCGTTCTTTTTCCACAACATGAGCATGGTCGTAGACGGCCACACGGGCATCGAGCACAATATCCCGGTCGCGCCGCTCTTTAAGGACGTGACCACCCTTTGGGGGAAAACAAAATCGCACAACACGCCGACCCTGATCGTCAATTATGGCGGGCTGAACGGCGAGTTTTATTGGTACCAAAAAACGGACGTGTTCAACAAAAAACGACTTTTGAACTTTACGCCCCGCTATATCGTCGATTCGCGCAGCCGCGACCGGACGATGGCGCCGGAAGACGAGTATGAAAACGGCCATATTTTGGTTTCCAAAAGTTGCAAAAAACTCGCCGACGCGGGCGTAAAGATCAACCTCGGCGCGCACGGGCAATTGCAGGGACTTGGCGCACATTGGGAACTTTGGATGCTCCAACAGGGCGGCATGACCAACCTCGAAGCCCTCCAATCGGCCACGATCAACGGCGCAATTTACCTCGGCATGGAAAAACAGCTCGGCTCGCTGAAAGCCGGGAAGCTAGCCGATCTCCTTATTTTGGACAAAAACCCGCTCGAAAACATCCAAAACTCCGAGTTCATCAAATATACGATGGTCAACGGGCGGCTCTACGATGCCGAAACCATGGACGAAATCGGCAACGAAAAGCGGGGCCACTCGAAATTTTGGTGGGAAATGCCGGGCGCGGGCGCGGTCTCGGTGCCGGTCGGGCTGATGGGCGGGCGGGCGAAATGCGTTTGTGGGCAGTAGCTCCGGCCTGTTATTTTGGTCTAAAAGAAACCCAACCCATTGATTTTCAGCGGGTTGGGTTTCTTTTTTTTTACAAAAACGGGCGATAAAAACCCGTCAGGGGGGCAGTTTTCGGAAAACCTCCATACCTTTCTACCATCAATTGTTTAATCCAAACTTGCCCCTCCAGCACAATGTGTACAAGTTTTGTTGGGCTTTTGGCGGCAAATCCATGATATGGGCGTGAAAATCGGGTGCGGCAACTGTCCGTTGGCGGCTTTTAAGAAAGCCAAAAGGCCGGCCCCACTTTTTGAGAACGCTTTGAACACACTCATTTTGCCATGAAAACTTCCAAAAAGCGGGTTTTCAGGAAATCCACATTTTTGCTATCGACCGCGCTCGCGGCCATGCTGGGCTTCCATTGCATTTATTTTGGCGCAGGCCCGACGGAGGCCGCCAAGATTTTGGCCCACCGGGCGAAAGACAAACTCCATTATTTTTTTCGGCCCGACCCGCTTTGCGCGGAAATAAGGGCAAAGCTCATGGCTGACGGCTGTGGCGAGCTGCGCGAAATGGGCAAAAAAAAGACGCTCAAACTGAAAAAAGTCGTCCGCGCCGGACGGGCCTACGACAACACGGACACCTTTCTCGCATTTTACAAAGGGCGTTTTGGCGCGGTCTGCATACTCGTATATTTTGCTGGGCAAAAATTGCAACTGCACGGGCTTTGTTCAGATGAAATTGCGGAGTGCGTTTATCAACGAGCAACGCCTGTTCGCACTTCGGAAATGGTGGCCCCGACGAGCAGTTTGGGCAATTTCATGCCCGCCATTTTATTGGGCACTGCCAATGAAATCGGGACTTCGGATGCCCAAATGGTCAAACAGGTCGGCCCGGCAGCAAAAATGGACGTTGCGGAAAAATTGGACAAATTTGAGCCGGTTGCCGCAAAAAAGGTCATTATTGACGAAAAATCAGTTGCCCCGGCCTTCATTCAATCGTGGATTGGGACCTGGTCGGGCGACGGAATGTCGGTGAAAATCGGATATTCGAGCGGCAAGATCAAAGTCGGGAAATTGCCCGCCCAACTGAACAACGGCCAATTGACCTATCTCGAGAACACCAAATTTGGGACACCAATCTGGGTCAAAATGATCCAATACGACGAACAGATAATCGCGTCGATGGAAAGCCAATACGGGGAACTGCTCAAGTCGGCGACCTTGTCAAAATAGGCCAGGCCGGGTCAATTATTGGCCTTTTGTTTCAAATAAAACAGCGAATAGACCACTCCGCCAATGATTCCCATCGCGAGGAGCATGGGCATTTGTTTCCAAATCATGTTCGAGGGCGCATCGAATTTTGCCATCCACGGGGCCGTCGAGAGGATGCCGCCCAAAACCCCAGCAGCGATGCCGACATAAATCCCGCGCTGAATTTTCGAGCCGGGAATGGCGAGGCTGTGGAAAAAAAGCGCGGTCATGCCGCCGATCGCGAACGCGGTCAGGATGTTCCAGCCGAGCGACGATTCGGGGCGGACGAGGTTCAAAAGTGTTCCAAATGTATCTTTTTGGGCAAAAAAGTGTTCCCATCCGAGCAAAACAGCCAAATTGGCGATGGTCGTAACGAGGATGGCAAGGAGTGTTTTCGTGAAACTCATATGTCTTTTTTTAAGTCAAAAGGTAAATGGCAAAAGGCAAAAGCGGCAGTCCAGCACTTTTGCCTTTTGCCTTTTCACTTTTGACTTTTTTTGGGGGCGGGCAAATGTAGCATCGCCGTTTTGGGATTTTTTTCAAAAAAAAAGCCCGACCGAGGCCAGGCTTTTAAATCGTTCAAGGGAATAAAAAAAGTTAGTCGGCTCAAATTGTGAGGGCAGTTTCACCAATGGTGTTTTCAGAAAAAATGGTCGTTGATTCGTCGGTTTCGTTTTGGCCGATGGCATGGAGCCAGCCAAAATTGTCGGTCAGGCGGCCGCTGCGAGTACCGTTGAGCCAATCCTTCAGCAAGATGCCGACAGGCCGCTCGGTCACGGGCGGAAGCATGAGGTGCTCATCGCGGTGCGTGATCTCGATGATATGCGAAACGACGGCGGCGGTCCCTGCGCCAAAAGCCTCTTGCAAAA
>JANOQP010000722.1:0-1702 GCA_031414895.1 Saprospirales bacterium | reverse complement strand
GTCGTCGCGATAGCGAACTTTGGTCACGGCCTCCGTTCCGGGCAACAGGTCCGGGTATTTTTGCAGGTTCAATTTGCTGACCATCATCGAGTTGCGGATCAAATCGTCCTCGCGGCCAAGCACGACGATGTTTGTTTCCGGCAAAATTTCGGTCACGAACATCGGTTCGCCGAGCGCGATGCCGAGGCCCTTCCGTTGGCCGATCGTATAAAATGGATACCCGTCGTGCTTGCCCAGTTTTTTGCCGTTCGTGTCCACGAAAATGCCGCCTGAAACTTGCTCGTCCAGCCCGTCAATCCGGCGGCGCAAAAACCCCCGATAATCGTTGTCCGGCACAAAACAGATCTCGTAGCTCTCCGCTTTTTTGGCCAGTTCCAGCCAACCGCGCTCGGCGGCCATTTCTCTTACCTGTGGTTTTGTGAGTTCGCCGAGCGGCATCCGGGTGCGGTTGAGGCAATCTTGCGACAGCCCCCAAAGGACGTAGGATTGGTCTTTTTGGCGATCAACGGCGCGGGAAACGTAACGCCGCCCATCAAGTTCTTTGAGGATCCCGTAATGGCCGGTCGCGATGAATTCGCAGTCCAATTGGTCGGCGCGGCGCAGCAAACTGGCCCATTTTATGTGCGTATTGCACAAAACACAGGGGTTTGGCGTGCGCCCGGCCATGTATTCGTCCACAAAATTGTCGATGACATAATCGCCAAATTCCTCCCGGATGTCCACGATAAAATGGTGGAAACCGAGGTGGACGGCGACGGCCCGCGCATCGTTGATGGAGTCGAGCGAGCAACAGCCGGTCTCCTTTTTTGAGCCGCCGGAGGTCGCGTAGTCCCACGTTTTCATGGTCACGCCGATGACCTCCCAACCTTCTTCGTGCAACATGACGGCGGCCATCGTCGAGTCTATGCCGCCCGACATCGCCACCAATGCTTTTCCGTGCTTGCTCATTTTTAGTTATTTAATTGCGCAAAGGTAATTTTTTACCGCTTTGATAAATTAACCGACCATCCCGCTTTGGATTTTAACTTCGCCCGTCTCAAAAAAAACAGCCATGCGCATTTTCATCAGCCGCGATTTGATGCCCGACGATTCGCTCGCCCGAACGCTCGAACTGGCTGGGCACGTCGCCCGCGGCTGGTCGCTCGTTTTGTTCGAGCCGGTGCTTTTTTCAAAAATCCCGGAGGTGGACTGGCTCTTTTTTTATTCAAAAAATGCCGTCCGGTTTTTCTTTCAAAACATTGACAATCAACAACTTGCGCTGCCAAATGTTCGCTGGGCCGCCATGGGCGACGGCACGGCGACCGCGCTCGAAAAGCGGTTACGCCGCCTCCCGGACTTCATCGGCGACGGCGACCCGGTCGGCACGGCGACCCGATTTTTGGCCGAGGCGCGCGGGCAAAAAGTCCTTTTCGTGAAGGCAAAAAACAGCCGCGAGAGCATCGCCCGCCTATTGACAAACGCGGTCGTCGGCACGGATTTGGCAGTCTATGACAACCGCCCGCTCGAGAAAGTTGGCACACTCGACGACGATTTGCTCGTTTTCACCAGCCCGATGAACGCGGAGGCCTATTTTTCAAAGAACAAATTGCGGGCCACGCAACGCCTCGCCGCAATCGGCCGGACGACGGCGGACGCGCTCGAAAGCCTCGGTTTTTCTAATTTCGCCGTCGCTAATGAACCAACCGAGGCGGGTTTGGTGAAA
>JANOQP010000721.1:0-4231 GCA_031414895.1 Saprospirales bacterium | reverse complement strand
GCGATAAAAATCAACCAAAACGCACCTGTCGGGGCCGTTTTGCTGGCCAGGGCCAATTTGACGGCCACCTTCCCCGACAATGCCCCGGCGGACAATAAGGCCGAGGCGCAATTGACGATGGTCGAAAACCCGCTGGCCATTTCCAAAACGGTCGATAAAAGCCTCGTCACTTTCAGCTCGGCGAACGGCGCGAAGCAGACGCTCCAATACACCGTCCTTTTCCAGAACACGACGGGCGAAACCGTCCAAAACGTCACCATCATCGACGTGCTGACGACGAAGCTCGATGCCCTTTCGCTGAACATCGTCGGGGCCAGCCACCCTTTTCAGACGGTCGTCGTGTCCAATAATTCGCTCACTTTTTTGTTCAAGGACATCAACCTGCCCGATAGTTCGGTCGATGAAGCGGGCAGTCGGGGCTATCTAGTTTTTTCGGCCAGCACGCCCACTTTCACCACGAACGGGCTGAAAATCGACAATCAAGCGACGGTCGTTTTTGATTCGTTCCCGGCGGTTTTGACCAATTGGGCGCAGACCGTTTTCCAAAAAGTGACCGGGGTTTTTGGTGAAAATGCACTTTCAAAATCGATGACCATCGCGCCCAACCCGGCATCCGACCGGGCGGTCTTGACTTTTTTCAACGATGAAAAAGGTGATTTTTCGATAATTATCCGCTCGGCGGACGGTCGGAAAATGGCGCATTTTCCCATAAAAGAGGTCGAAAAAGGCGAACGATCCATCCCGGTCCCGTTGCACGAGCTGCCCGCTGGGGTTTATTTCATCCAACTGAAAAGTGGGGGCAAAACCGGGTTTGCAAGGTTGGTGAAAGGGTGATTTTTTGGGCCAATCAAACCGGATGCTCGGGAAGCCCTCCAAAAAAAAGCCCCTCCCGGCATTCGGGAAGGGCTGAACAAATTATCTCAAAAAAATAGAACTTTCAATTACTGCAACCACCGATGCAAACGTGGCCCGGCGCGGGTGTCACCACCGTCGCCACGATATGGATCCGCGGCGACTCGCAGCCCCCGACCGATTGGCCGACAAAATAATGGCCGCCATTGGTCAACGGGGTAGATGACAATAACGCCGAGCCGCCCATCGCCATGTCGTACCATACAATGCCGGGGCCTTGCGGATTGAGCGAGGCCACCGTCGGCGCATCGCCAATGCAAAAAGGCTGGGTCCAGGACGCATCGACATATGGCGGCGTTGGGTTAATTTGGACCAAAACATCCAAACGGCCGGTCGATTCGCAGCCGTCGATGGTCTGGCTGGCGAAATAGTGGTTGCCGTTCACCAAAAACGCCGTGATTGGCAGCGGGCTGCCACCGCTCGCGGCCGCATACCATTTAATGGCCGTCCCGGTTGCCGCAAGCTGGGCAACGGTCGGGAAGCTGTTCGCGCAAAAGGTCTGTGGCGAGGCCCCGGTTGGTGGCGGCGTCGCGCAGACAACACCGCCCACCATGGTCAATCCAAAATTGCCTTCTGAAGAACTGAAACCAGCAACCAAAACCAGGTATTCGGTGCCCGCAACCGCTGTAAAATTGACCCGTGAGGAAAGGCCACAATCGTCATCGTTCCCGGCAACACAGACCAATGCACCACAACTGCCCGAAAAAACATACAGCTTGGTGTCATAATTGGTGGCCGCATTGCAGAGGCTCAACGTGACGGGAGCATCGGAAACAGTCGTGAATTTGTACCAGACACCGCCATTAATGTTGTCGTTCGTCCCACAATTCCCAACCACATCATCGGTGGCACAACCGGCGGTGCTTCCGGTGAACGTCGGTCCCGGAAAAATGGCGATGGCATTGGCGCAAAGGTCGTTGGGAACTGGTGGTGGGAAAAGTGCGCTGATGGCCCGCCGGGTGGGCGATTCGCAGCCGCTGATGGTTTGCGAAGCATAATAAATGACCCCGTCCACCAAAGGCGTACTGGTCGGCAGGACGCTTCCCCCCGTGGCCATGTCGTACCAGATAATGTTGGAACCTACGACGACCAGATTGGCGATTGTCGCGCTTCCGCCGCTGCAAAAATTTTGTGGTGACGCGCCCGTCGGAGGTGGCGAGGCAAATGTGATCTGCACCGAAACCGTCCGCGAACAGCCCCCGACCGCATCGTTTATCGAAAAATAGACCGTCGTCGGAACGCCAATCGGCACCCCCGAATTGGTGAACGTGTTGGTCGCCTGATCGAACGTGCCGGCCGCACCGGTCAGGTTTTGGTTCAAAAACCAATTGGGTGCAATGGTAAAATCGACCGTCGCGCCAAGTGTGAGCGCGGGCGATATCGGGGTCCCACAGACTGTACCGAAAACCGGGGCGCTGATGATTTCGTTGTTCACGACCCCCGGGATCGGGTTGCCCTGTGGGTATTCGATGATGCCGTTGTTGGTGACCGTGCCTGAATTGAGGTGCGCGGTGGCCGTATTGACCCAAAAAAGGCCGTTGTTGGTGAAGCTCGACGAGTTGTTGAGCCTATCGTCCATAGAAACCCTTGCGCAAGCGGCATTGATGAACGTGGCCAGGTTGCTGATGCCTATAAAGCCGGTCGAGTTCGCGCCGATGGTAATGGTTGCCGAGTTGGTGAACGTACCGGCGGCGGAGTTTATAAGCCCAGAGTTGTTTGCGCGGTCGATTTGGATTTGTCCGCCCGTGTTGTTGTTGAACGTTCCTCGGTTATTAAGGCCATGAAAACTATTGGTGGCGATGTTCGCCCCAATGGTTATAATGCCCGCATTGCTAAAGGTCACATCAGCACCGTTGAAAAGCGCATAGCCGTTGCCCCTGTCCAGCTGCAAAACCCCGGAAGCGGTATTGGAAAAGGGGCCATAATTGGAAATGCTGCCCCCCCCCAAACCCAGCAATCGAGCCTGCCGTGATGGTCCCATCATTGATGAAAAAGCCATTATTGGTAACGCCCGCATCGGTGGCCCTATCCGCCTTGACCAGGCCGCCCGCGAGGTTGTTGAAGGTTGCCCCCGGTCGGTTATCGAGACCGGTCACGCCGGTGAACGCCGTTGTGCCGATGATGATCTGGCCGCTGTTGTTGGTCGTTCCGTTTTGGTTGTTAAAACCTTGGAACGTGGTGTTATCGATATTTATGACGCTGTTCGCATTGTTGTTGAACGTGCCTGTATTGAAAATGCCGATTTCGCCCACGGTCGCGGTCGTCCCGATGGTGATTGTTTGCGAGTTAATGAAGGTGCCTGATTCGTTCCAAATCCCGTTCGTGGTCGAGTTGTCAATGTGGATTTGCCCGCCCGTGTTGTTGCTGAAAGTACCTTCGTTTATGATGCCATGCGTCCCCACGGTTGCGTTGGCTCCGATGATGATTGTCTGCGAGTTGGTGAAGGTGGTACCGGGCACATTGCGGATTCCGGCCGAGCTCGATCTGTCAATATGGATCTGCCCGCCCGTGTTGTTGTTGAAAGTTGCAAAATTGTCAAGGCCAAATGATGGAGAACTGACGATTGCTGCCCCGATGGTGATGGTCGCCGCGTTGTTGAACGTGCCCGATTCATTATACATACCGCTGAAGCTCGACCGGTCCAGATGGATCTGCCCGCCCGTATTGTTGTTGAAAATGGCGTTGTTTTGGAGGCCATCCTGCCCGACGCTTGCGTTTGCCCCGATGGTTATGGTCGCCGCGTTGTTAAACGTCCCGGCAACGTTGTAAAGCCCAGTAGTGGTCGAGCGGTCAATTTGGATTTGCCCGCCCGTGTTGTTGTTGAAAATGCCCAAGTTTTGCAGGCCATAAACGCCCGGGCTTGTGACCGAACCGATGCTGATGGTGCCGTTGTTCTGCACCGTTCCGCTGTTCCTGAAGGACGTGTTGAAAGTGGTCGAGCCATTGATGGTCAGCGAGCTGTTGGCCGCGATGGTCAGCACGCCGCCCGCGTCCACGGTGACCGTTTTGGCGAGTGCCGCCGCGCTGATGGTCGGGTCGTTGGCCACGTCGGCGATGATGACATCATCGGCGGCGGTGGGTACGCAGGCGGGCGACCAGTTGCAGGGCGTGTTCCAATTGGTGCTGACTGCGCCTGTCCAAGTCCTTGTGCCAGCCGTGCAGTTGGCGGTTACGTCGTCAATGATGCCGTTGCAGTCGTTGTCCAAGCCGTCGCAGATTTCGGCAGACGCGATGCCAGAAGCCGTGATTACCATCGAAACCGTCCGCGAACAACCGCCCACGGGGTCGGTTATCGAAAAATAAACAGTCGTCGGCACAC
>JANOQP010000720.1:0-12774 GCA_031414895.1 Saprospirales bacterium | reverse complement strand
GCCTGTTGCGGCAGTTTTCCGGATTTTTCCGGGCACCTGCATTTTCGGTCAATTTCAAACTTCCGTTTGAGCTGTCCGGACATTCCGAACAGTTGCCGCGTGCTGTATCGCCTTCATCAACCCATTGTTCGCATCGAGCCTATTCCACCAAAACCTTCAACGCCACCACGCCCGCCGCGCCGCGAAATTCGGCGAAATAGATGCCCGGCAAAAGGTTGGCGATTTCCAGCCGCGCCTCGCCATGCGTTTCCATGCGGCGGGCCACGCGCCCGGTCGCGTCGAAAAGGCTGATTTCACCAAAAAGGGGCTTCTCGAAAAGGATCACCGCCGATTGCAGGCCGGGGGCCGGTGATTGGCTGATGGTTGCCCGGAGGCCCTTGCCCGGCCCCTCCGCTGAAATGGTCGGAAATTCGAGCTCCTTAAAAGGGATTGTGTGCGAAAAGCGGACGGCATTGGCCGCGTCGATTGCGTTGAACGAAAAATTCTTCGCGGCCCAGTCGATGTCGATGATGCCGACGTTCGGCTGCCAATAGACCTTGTTGCCCACCCGGTTGGCGTTCGTTTCGAGCGACCACGCTCGATTGATCCCGCTCGACGTAAAATCATAGAGCGGGTAAAGCCCCGTCGCGTCGTCGTTTTTGGAAACCTCGGTATAGTGCGAATCGCCGGAGATGAAAAAGGCGTGCTCTGCATGGGTTTCGATGAGCAGGTCCTGCATTTTCTTCTGTTGCTGTAAAAAAAGCGTCCAACTTTCATAACCGACATAGCTCGCGCTGAACTGCACGCTCGTGGTTATCAGGCGGAGGTCGGCGGGCTTTAGGAGTTCCGCTTTGAGCCATGCCCACTGCTCCGCGCCCAACATCGTGTGCGTCGTATCGTCCACCGGCCACTGACAATAATCGTAGTTGCAGGAGCCGTCGTTGGGCTTTTTATCGTCCAAGAAATAGCGGGTGTCCAACAGGATGACCTGCAGTTTCTGCCCAGTCGGCCCCAAATAATAGGAATCGTAGATGCCCTCGTGCGCCCAACGGGGCGAGTTGGCCGGTTCGTCCCAAAAATGGAGGAAGACCTGTTTGGAGGTCGCTTTCCACGGGTAACTACCGCCCGCATCGTAGCAACAGCCATAATCGTGGTCGTCCCAGGTTGCAAAAAGCGGCACCGATGCGCGGACGTTCTGGACCTCGGTGCGCCCCCGGAGATAGGCTTCGTAGGCCTCTTTCAAGTAGGTCGTGTCGTTGGTGTCGATGTAGAGGTTGTCGCCGAGGAACATGAAAAAGTCGATGTCGCGCGAGAGCGCGAGCTCCAAGGTCGGCTGTGGGTCGCCCTGTTTTGCGCACGAACCAATCCCGAACCGGGTGATCACGGGCGGCATGACGGGCAGCGGCTTGACCTCAAAAAGCGAAAAACTGGCCACCGGGACGTTGGGTTTTGACAGCACGCCCACATACTTTTCGCCGCTCGGCAGGGTCGAAAAATTGAACTTCACGGGATAAATGGGGCTTGGCGTTGCGACAGTCTGTTCGGCGACCGCGACCGCCCCCGGCAGGATGGCCCCGCCGGAAAAATCGGCGGCATGAAAGACCGAGAGCACATCGCCCGCCGCGATGCCCGATGCCAGCAAAACGATGTCGTCCGTTTCCATATAATAGGTCAGCCGTGAGCGGAAAGGCTCGGCCACGACCTCGAAATTGGGGTAGCTGGCGATGATGTTGTAGCTGGGGTCGCAGCAAAAAAGATGGATATCGTATTTGCCGATCGGGAGCGAGCCGGGAAAGGTTACCTGCCCACTGCCCGCCGTCGGGGCGTATTTCCAGACGAGCGAATAAGGGTCGCCATCGGGCACGACACCGGGAGAATAGATGCCGATCCAGTCGTTCGTCGTCGCGCCGCCGGAATAGTTGAAGGTCATCGGCTGGCCCTGGATGAACGGGGCGTTCACGGGTGTGATGGATTGCCCGAAAAGGCTGGCCGCAAAAAACAGCAGTGCCGCCAGGAGGGGGAAGGGTGTCGTTTTTTTCATAAAAAAGGCATTTAAAAAAAATTGTTCGGGTCAAAGGATGAAAACATCCCCGATAAAATGGGCGGTTTTTCCCTGAACGGCCTGAAAAAAGGAACGAATCGCCGGGCGCAAAAAAAAACGTCGAAAAAGTTTTCGAACCTCCTCGCTCGCCAACGACCCCGTGACCGGTACGACGGTTTTTAAGAGCGTGAAAACCTCCGTTCGGGGGACGTGTTTTGATGAATAAAAAACACCTCGCCGAACCGGGTTCGGCGGTATTGAAACAAATCCCCCAATTGGTTCAGCGTCAGCCAAACCGTTTCGCTGCCCAACTTGCGACGTGTGAATTTTACAAGTTTCCCAAAAAATCCTGCAACGCCCTTTTCGGCTGCACGACCCAACTTTGTGGGCAATATTTGCATCCGCCATCAAACAAAAACCGGGCGGCGAAGCGCGAAAACCATGGAAAAAACCCGGCTCCCGGGGCGTTGGCGGAAAGCCCTGCGCCTCGTTTTTTTTACCTTTTTCGGCCTGTTCGCCCTGTTGGCAGCGGCCTTTTTTGCGTTGACAAGGCCCGCCGTGCAGCAGTTTTTGACCGAAAAGGCCCAAACTTTTTTGCAAAAAAAACTCGGCACCCGCGTCGAGGTCGGGGCAGTCCGCGTTCGTTTTCCGATTGATTTATCGCTCGAAAATTTCCTTTTGGAAGACCAAAATGGCGATACGCTGGCCCGCGTCGGCAGCCTCACCGTCGGCCTCCGGATGTGGGAATTGCTCGGCCAAACGGTTGATTTTGAATCAATTCGGCTCGAAAACGCTGCCGTTTTTATCCACCAAAAAGACTCGATTTCAGCCAATTACGATTTCATCGTGCGGGCTTTTGCCGCCGATACGACGGCTGCGAAACCCGCCGATTCGACAGCCTCGGCTTGGAAAATGCAGTTTGACTTGACCGATTTGCAGCTCAAAAACGTCTCCTTTTTGATGCTCGACGACGATTCAAAAAGTACGACCGAGGCCAAAATCGGCACCGCAGAAACCGTCATTTCAAATGCTGATTTGAAAAACCTGCAATTTGAACTGGCCGATTTGGCCCTCGCCGATTCCGACATCCGATTGATCTCAAAGAAAAAATCGACCTCCGAAAAGCTGTCGCCCCAGTTTGATTTTTTGATAAAAAACGGCGACATCGCCCGCTCACGGCTCGTTTATTCGACGACCGAAATGAGCGTGGATGCCTTTTTGGAAACCGCCGAAATCGGCCAATTCCAGATCCGCTCGGCCCCCGGTTTGATGGCGGTTGCGGCCCAAAATGTCCAGCTCGAAAACAGTTCGCTCATTTTCCGCGACCCCGAAGCCGTCGCCACGCCCGGTCATTTCAACCCAAGCGACCTCGATTTGACCCAACTGACTGCCGAAATCGCCGAGTTTTCGATGCAAAACGACTCCATTTTCGTCAAAGCCGACGCGCTTTCGGGCCTCGACAAAAGCGGTTTGCAGGTTCATTCGTTAAAAACGACGGCCTTTTTGACTCCCGAAAAAATCGAAATCAAAAAGGCGTTGGCCAGCCTCAATCGCACCTTTTTCGATGGCGACGTGCTTCTTTTCAAAACCGTCGCACCGTCCGCCGTTGGCCGTCCGCCGTCCGCCGTTATTGACCGGATGGAAATCGAAATCCGGCGGACAAAAGGAATCGTCGGCGACCTCAATATCTTGATGCCCCCGCCCGAAATCGAGGCGTTTTCGCAGCTCCGCGACCTGCCTTTTGAGGTCTCCGGCAAACTCTCCGGCTGGCTCGAAAATTTGCAAACTGAAAATGTGAAATTCAGCGCGGGCAGCGTGACGGTCGCGCATTTCACGGGTTCGGTGCAGCGCGTTTCCGAGCCGGAAAAACTTGGTTTTCAATTGATAATCAGCAAGTTAGAAACGAACCGGGCCGATTTAGTGCGTTTCATGTCGCTCGGCGAAACGCCGATGGACTCGATTTTGGCGCAGCCATTGCCCGCTTTTTTGAGCGCGTCGGGCGAGGTCGCGGGCGGTTTTTCGAGCCTGAAAATTGGGCTGCGCGGCGAGGTTGGCCCACTTGTCCAAACAGCCCCAGCGGGGCGGAATGTTGGTAGGAATTCCATGTTGCAACACGGTTTTCAGCCCGAGCGGGGCGCGATGTTGAACCGGCCATATTCCGCCCCGCAGGGGCTAAAAACGGATAGCGGCCAAACATTTCTACCAACATTTCGCCCCGCTGGGGCTGTCCAAATTTCGGGGGACGCGCTGCAATTCGACATCGCCGGGACTTTGACCGAGGCCAACAACTCCGACAAATTGGGCCTCGATTTGACCATCCATCAGCTCGACGCGCCACGCTCATTTTTCTCCTTTTTTGAAACGCCCGACCGCCAGTTCCCCGATTTTTTAAAAATAAAAGGCAGCTTAAAAGGCCCGCTCGCCAGCCTCCAAACCGACCTGAAATTCGATGCCGAACGCAGCGGCCAAGCCAGCCAACTAACATTCAACGGCCTTTTGAAAAACCTGCGAACGCCCGAAAAACTGGGCTTCGATGCAACTTTCGACGGCTCGCTGGCGCGGGCCGAAATCCTCGGTTACGTCGCTGATTCATTGATAACCAACACGTTACGGCTGCCCGATTTTATTAAAATAAAAGGCGAGGCGAGCGGCTCGACGACCGCCGCGGTGGGCAAGACCGAAATCCGTTTGGGCGATTTTGGGCAAATATTTTTGGATGGAAAACTGCGCGACAGCACGTTCGAAATGAGCCTCGCCGGGCAAAATTTGCGGGTCAATCAATTGGCCGTCGACACTTTTTTGAGGCCGATGAAAGCCGTCGGTTTCACCACAAAAATCAGCGGAGTGGGCTTTGATTTTGGCAAAACGGCCCGCCTTAAATTGGCCGGAAAACTCGATTCCATCGTTTGGGAAAACCTGATTTTGCGCGAAATCGCGCTCGATTTGGATGCGAACGGGCGGCGTTTTTCGGGCGGTTTCAATTCACCGGACGAGCGGGTGGCGGTGCATTTGCGGGCAAACGGGGACTTCTCGACGGCCATCCCGATGCTCGATTTTGACCTAAAATTGGACTGCCTCGACCTCCGCGAGTTCGGTTGGGCGAGCCGCCCGACGACGGTTTGCGGGCAAATTTTATCGCATTCGGAAGGGCTATCGCTGGACACGCTTTTGGCCAAAATTGCCATTAAAAATATTGATTTACAATACGATACCGTCCATATCCGCCCCGGCGACGTGGCGATTGACCTAAAATTGGACAACAAAAACAACAGCCTCGCAGTGGGTTCCGACTGGCTCGAAGGCAAGCTGGGCGGCCATTTTTCCATCGCTGATTTGCCCGAAACCATTGCCAACATTGCCGAGCAATATTTGGCGGTCGACCGCTCGGCGACCCTGCCGAAAACGGGGACGGATTCGCTCGCCGCGCATTTTCATTTGCTGAAAAGCGATGTTTTGACGACTGGCCTTTTGCCCGGTTTGACCGAGCTGGGCGTGGTGCATTTGGAGCTGGATTTGGTCGCGCGGCGCAATTTTTTCAACCTGTTTTTTGCCGCGCCGCGCATTGCATATTTGGCTTGGGCGATTGATTCGCTGGAGGCGCGTTCGTTCGCGGGCGACTCTGCGGCGATGTTCGTTTTGACGATGCCGCTGGTCAAAAATGCGGACAAGGCTTTTATCGAAAATGCCGTTTTCGACGGCCGTTTTTTGAAAAATGTGGCCGACGTTTCGTTCAAAGCGAGCGACGAAGCGGGCCGCGAACGGTTCATGCTCGCCGCGCAAGGGCTTTTGAACAATCAGACAAAAACGAGCCTCGTTCGGCTCGCGCCACGCCAGATTATCGACTTCAAAGAATGGTCGGTCAATGCCGAAAACGAAGTCAAAATCGCGCCCGGCGGCATCGAAATCCGCGATTTTGAAATGGCCGGAAACGGGCAGTCCATCAAAATCGGCGGCGCGACCAAAAAGCTCGCGGCGGGCAAAACGGGCCTCGATTTCGCGGTGAAAATCGAGCGACTGGATTTTGGGAATTTTGATGTTTTTATTGCCGAAACATTGAGCGAACTCGGCGGCTGGGCCGATGCCGATTTGACGATAAAAGGGACGACCGCCGCGCCGCTGGTTCGCGGGAAAATGCAGTTGCACGAGGCGAGTTTCACGCCCGTCGCGACCAATGTGCGGTATGAATTGAGCGAAACGCCGCTCGAATTTTCCCAAAATGGGGTGAATCTCGACGGCCTCACGCTCCGCGACCCGTTCGGAAAAACGCTCGAAATCAACGGAAAACTGACCACTTCGGATTGGTCGAACATTGAAACGAACCTCGTTTTGAAAGCCCGTAATTGGCAGGTTTTGAACTCCACGAAACGGGAAAACCCGGTCTTTTTCGGCGAACTTTTCGTCTCGCTTGACGGCACTTTGCGCGGCCCGATAAGCCAGCCCGACCTCCAAATTGTGGTCAAAACGGCCAAAGAATCGAGTTTTACATACGTTTATGATGCCGCGACGGCGGTTTTGCAGAGCGAGGGCGTGGTCTATTTTGTGCAGCCGCCGCGCCAAAACGTGCGTCCGCCGATTTACGACGCGCCGGTCACGACGATGCCGTTCACGTTGAGCGCGAGCGTCGAAATCGACTCCAATTTGACCATCAACAGCGTGATAAACCCCGTGACGGGCGACGATTTTCGCGGAAAAGCGAGCGGCACTTTGCAGTTCGACCAGCTCTCAAACGGCCAAATGACCCTCGCCGGGCGCGTTGAACTGGTGCGCGGCGTCTACAATTATTCCTACCAATCGGTCGTGAAACGCAGCTTCGAGGTGACGACGGGCAGCAGCATCACTTGGACGGGCGACCCGTTCACGCCGGAGCTTGATTTGCGGGCGCTCTATCAGTTCAAAGCCTCGCCTTATCCGTTGGTAATCAATCAGTTATCGTCGGCGTCGGCGGAAGAGGCGGCCAGTTTTCGGAGGCCGCAGACCTTCTTTTTACAGACCAGTTTGAAGGGTTCGGCGCGCGAGCCGGAGGTCGGTTTTGAGTTTATCTACCCCGATTCCGAACGGTCGGAAAGCCTCGGCTCGTCGTTCGGCAGCCAGCAAGCGGGCCTCGTGCAAAGTGCGCTCGGCAACGTCAACCAGGACAAGAACCTGTTGTCGCGGCAGGTTTTCGGGGTGCTTTTATTGAAAAATTTCATCGGCGAAACGGTCGGCAGCATCAATACGGAGGGCAGCGGCGCGACGCTCCAATCGGGTTTGACCAGTTTTTTGACAGGTCAAATCAACGCGCTGGCAGACCAATACCTCTCTTTTATTGACGTAGATTTGACGACGACGGAAGGCTCGGCGGGCAGCAATTCGGGCCAATCCGACGGCTCGACCAATTATTCGCTGCGGCTGCAAAAATCCTTTTTCGAGGACCGTTTGACCTTCAAAATCTCGGGTGGCACGACCGTCGGGGGCGAAAGCGAGGCGCAAACTGGCCTCGAAAACGCCTCCATCGAGTACGCCCTGAACCGAAAGGGCGAGCTGAAAGTGACCGTTTTTTCGGAAAAGGGCTTTGAGCTTTTGAACGCCTCGTCGGCCAATTTGCGGAACTCGGGGGCGGGGCTGATTTTGACGAGGGAGTTTGGGGGGAGGAAGGCAAAAGGCAAAAGGTAAAAGTCAAAAAGCCCTGGTCAAAAAGGCCGCTGCCGGGGTTTGCTTTTTGGTATGCAATGATTGCCAAATCGAAAATCATCCATAAAATTTCAGATTCAAATCTGATAAATCAATAGTTTTGTGCAAAAAAATGATTGCACGGACGCAAAACCATAATATCGCCGAATGGCTCGGAAAAGGGAAGGCCCTCATCGTGATTGGCCCCCGACAGGTCGGCAAGACCACGCTCGTCCGCCAAATCGTCGAAAACATTGCCCAAAAAACCCTTTGGCTGACGGGCGACGACCCCGAAACGCGCGCCATTTTGGACAATATTTCGCTGGCGCGGCTGCAAAACCTGATTGGGCAAAACGAGGTCGTCGTCGTGGACGAGGCGCAGCGGTTCACCAACGCGGGGCTGATGCTCAAACTCATCACCGACCACCTGCCGCAGGTGCAGCTTTTCGTCACCGGTTCGTCGTCGCTCGACATCGCGGCGCAGACCAAAGAGAGCCTGACGGGGCGCAAAATCGAGTTCAATTTGTACCCGGTTTCGTTCGTGGAAATGTGCGGCCAGCACGGCTACCTCACCGAACGCTCGCTCCTCGAGCACCGGATGCTGTTCGGTTTTTACCCGGAAGTGGTTCAAAAAGAGCCGCCGCAAGCCCAAAAAATCCTCGCCGACCTCGCCGACGGGCTGATGTACAAAGATTTGCTGACGCTCGACCAGGTCAAAAAACCGTCGTTGCTCGTCAAATTGCTGCAAGCCCTCGCGCTCCAGCTCGGCAGCGAGGTCAAGTACAATGAGGTGGCCCAGCTCATCGGCGCTGACCCGCTCACCGTCGAGCGGTATATCGACCTCCTCGAACAGTCTTTTGTCCTTTTCCGACTGCCGTCGCTGAACCGAAACGCCCGGAACGAGATAAAAAAAGGCCGGAAAATCTATTTTTTCGACAACGGCATCCGCAACGCCATCCTCAAAAACTTTTCGCCGCTCGACCTCCGCGCCGACACGGGCGCACTTTGGGAAAATTTCCTCCTCGCCGAGCGCATGAAACGGAACGCCTATTCCGACCAATCCTGCAACGCCTATTTCTGGCGAACGACCGGGCAGCACGAAATCGATTATGTGGAAGAGGCGGGCGGGCGGTTCCACGCTTTTGAGTTCAAATGGCAGTCGAAAAAGCCCGTGCGCTTCCCCGCCACTTTCCTCGAAAGCTACCCGGGCAGCCAAACTACTTTTATCAGCAAGGACAATTTTGATGGGTTCGTCGGGATGGGTTAGCCAAAACTAGAAAATCTGCACCTGGTTTTTCACGGCCTATGGACAAATTGCCCCGGGCAAACCCGCCGTAAGTGCCAAAATTTTCGACTTGTGGACAGTTTGCCCGCGCCTCGCAAGTGTGAAATTTGCAACCCGAAACCAAAATTGTGTAACAGCCTTTCCCGTCCGGCCTCCCATTTTTGCCCCTCAATCCATAAAAACATCGAATGCACCCACGTTTCTTACTTTTTTGGATAACGGCCACCGCACTTTTCGCGGCCTGCACCGGCACCGGCCACCTCCAAAAAGACGAACGCCTTTACGCGGGCGCGAAAATCAAAATCGAAAAGCCGGAGAAAAAATGGGACACCAAGCTCCTTAAAACCGACCTGAAAAACGCCGTCACCCTCCCGCGCCCGAACAAAAAATTGCTTTGGATGCGCCCAAAATTGTGGATTTACAACACGTTCGACAACCGCCGAAAAAAGAGCATCGGCAATTTTATCGCCAACCAGTTCGGCGAGCCGCCGGTCTATTTTGATGCAAAAATTGCGGGACGGCAGCGCGACCTTTTGACCGAACGGGCGGCGAACGACGGTTTTTTTGACATAAAAATCACCTCGACGGAAAAGGTCAAGCGGCACACTATCAAGGTTTTGCACGAGATAGAGGTCAAAACCCCGCGCGAAAAGGTGGACAAAGTGCTTTTCCCAACCGATTCAACCGTCCTTTTAAAAACCATTTCCGGCCTGCGGCCAAAATCACTCGTGCAGCCCGGCCAGCCCTATCATCTCGAAGAAATGATGGCCGAGCGGCAACGGCTTTCGGACACGCTGCGCAATCACGGCTGGTACTTTTTTTCGCCCGACAACCTGCATTTTGAGGCCGACACGCTGCACCCAAAGGGCGATTTGAACCTCGCTTTGCGCATAAAAAAGGAGGCCGGGATGCGCGAGCGGCAGCAATACCGCATCGGCTCGATTACGGTTTTTCCTGATTTCGATTTGGCAAAACAGGCCGATTCTTCGAGGCTGAAAAAGGACACGATGCGGCTGGGCTGCGTCCAATATGTCTTCCAAAATATGCCGGTGAAAGCGGAGGTTTTGGGCCAGCAAATCTTCCTCCGCTGCGGCGATTTTTACTCGAACAACGACTATCAAACCACGATTTTCCGGCTCCTGAACCTCAATTTGTACAAGTTCATCAATATCAAGTTCGCCGTTTCGCCCGGCCCCGATTCGCTTTTGGATGCCCGCATTTACCTCACGCCGCACCGCCCGGAGCGGGTGGACGCGACGCTTTCGGGGGTCTTTTCGCCGAGCTTTTATTACGGCCTGCGGGCGGGCGGCGGCTACACGCACCGCAATGTTTTCCGGGGCGGCGAGGGGCTGCGGGTCTCCGCGAACGGCGCGTATTTGCGGACGGACAAAAGCAATTTTGACTTTCAGGATTTTGTCGTGAGCGACCTTTCGGGGCGGCTGACGCTGCCGAGGTTTTTGTTCATGGCGAACAAAAAGAAGCTCGCGCTCATCTCCACCCTGTTCAGCGTCCGGCACCAGTCGAATTGGTTCAAATACGACCTGCCCGATTTGGGCGATTTCCGGTTGAGTTTTCAACGGATTGAATCAGAAGCGGGCTATTCTTGGAAAAAAAACCGGCGCGGCTCGGTCGTCCACGAGGCCAACCCGTTGAGCCTCGGACTGCAATTTGCGACGCTCAACGATGCCGATATCCGGCGGGAAATCATCGAAAACATCACTTCGGACACGACCGGGACGGCGGTCTCGATGCTCACTTTTGTCGAATTCAAGCCCAATTACACGTTCACGCTCGACCAGCGGCTCTTGCCCGCTCGGCGGGTGACGCGCTATTTTCGGCAGCGGTTCGCGGGGCAGGCCAGCGGCTATCTCCGCGACAAAAACCTGCCCGACGGCTATGATTTGACCAGCCCGCTCAACCTTTTTGTGGAGTCCGATTTTCGGCAATTTCAAAAAATTAGCGGGCGAAATGTGCTGGCCTTTCGGGCGGCAATCGGGGCCGGCATCCCGCTGCGAAAAGATGGAAATGTCGCCCTCCTCGACCGTTATATCGTCGGCGGGGCGGCGAGCGTCCGGGCTTTTGCGCCGCGCTCGGTCGGGCCGGGCAGCGAGCCGCGCGACACTTCGACGGTCGGTTTTTCGGTCGGAAAATATACGGGCAACATGCTTATGGAAACCAGCCTCGAATACCGGATGCCCATCGGAAAGTACCCGGAACTGGCTTTTTTCATGGATGCTGGAAATATCTGGTTGACCTCCGGGCCGGATGCGACGGATGCCTCGCGTTTCAAAATCAACCGTTTTTACAAAGAACTGGCCGTCGGGGCGGGCGTGGGCCTGCGGGTCAATCTGGGCTTTTTCGTGCTGCGGCTCGACGTGGCTGTGCCGCTGACCAAACCCTTTTTGCCGGACGGCGAGCGGTGGGTTGCCGATGATTTTGCTTTTGGCAAAAAGTCGTGGCGGCGCGAAAACTTGAACTGGAACTTCAGTTTTGGGTATCCGTTTTGAGTTTTTTTCGCCCGCTTTTGAGACGCGGTCATCTGTTCCCGAGGCGATAAATCAGTCCCCATTTTCCCCAATGCCGCTGAATTGCTGTTTGATTTCCGCCGGACTGGGCAAGAGGCCAATCAGGTTTTCGGGCAGTTCGGGGAACAATTGATACTCGGCCACGCCAATCGGTTTTGCGCTTGTCCGCAGTGAATATTCCACTTCAAGGCTGTCCTTTTCGGCGCAAAGGATGATGCCGACCGCCGGGTTTTCATCTTTCATCCGCACTTGTTCGTCCAGTAGTTCGAGGTGAAAATTCATTTTTCCGGCGTATTCTGGCTTGAAAGACCCGGTTGGCGAGGTGTTCGGGGAGGGTTTTCCCGAAATTGGTTTGCTTCGGGGCGAGCAAGTGGCGTTCGTAGGCCGAGGCTTTAATCTGGTTGAGCAACACGTTGCGGTTCCACGCCATTTTCGCGGTCATGTCGATATAATAGAGGCGTTCCTCGTGGCTTTTGGTTTTGTTCAAAATGAGCAAATGATGCCCCCACGGAATTTCTGCGACACGTTGTCGCAGATTTGGAAAATCGCAATACGTCGCATAAAAACGGCGCATATCCCAAAGGTTTCGGGCAGAAAAGCCCTCCGTTCCGGGGAATTCGCGTTGCAGGTCGAGCGAAAGTTGCTCCACGATGCTTTTGCCCCAACTGTTCGCTTGCTGGCTTTCGAGGATGCGCCGACCGATGTCCCAATAGGATTCAATCACGGCGCGGGAAAGTTGGCGGATGGCCCTGTTCCGGCCCGAGCGGATGGCGGTTTTGATGTCGGCAAGAAGCGTTTGATAGTTTGCGTCCATGGTCGGTTTGTGCTTTGGGTTTTCAGAAAAAGCACGCACAAAGTTGTTTGTTTTGTTTTTAATTTTTTACAAAAAAACACAATTTATTTTATATAAATTGAAAGCGCAACAAGTGGCAGTCCTCACCGTCGGTTGGTTTTTTTCAAAAAAATCGTCTGAAAAAGTAGCTGATGGGCAAGCCAACATGAGCCTAAAAAGGCAGGGCGGCGGGAGAACTTGAAAAGAGCAAAGCGGCGGGGATGGACGATTATATCTCGAAGCTGGTGGACGAGGGGGAGCTTTATGGGAAGATTTTGAGGTGTTTGCGGAAGGGGTGAACGGGCGTTTTTTGGAACGCGGATTTTGCGGATTTACGCGGATTTTGAAAGCGGGTTTAAAACGTAAAAAAATCGGCTCATGTTCCGAACTCACTGAATCGCGGCCCGCCTGACGACTTTTCGTCGTCTGTCGGCTTTGGTTTGATTTCAGAAAATGTGAAAAG
>JANOQP010000719.1:0-3240 GCA_031414895.1 Saprospirales bacterium | reverse complement strand
CGCTGGCGCGAGGTTTTACCAGCGGAACACGAGGTAAACCCTCGCGCCAGCGGATATTCATGTTTTCATCCTTTCACCACCCGCCGAACGGCCACCCCATCGGCGGTTTTTATCCTCAAAAAATAGGCCCCCGTCCCGGTTTTCGCAGTTTCCAGCAAAAACCGGTTCTCGCCCGCAGCGAACACAACCCGTTGATTTTCAACCAATTGGCCGTTCACCGTAAAGAGTTCGATGACCGCTTCGCCCATTTTTTCAGCAAAGAGCGAGATGGTCAATTGGTCCGAAAAAGGGTTCGGCGCGACGGAAACCCCGGCCAGTTCCACCGGGCTGAAAGTGCCGACACCGCACTCCGTTTTGAACAAAAGATACGCCGCCGTCGGCTGTTCGATGGCCCCGCATTTTGGCCAAATATTGGCCTCGTAATCGGTGCAGATGGTCAGGTTTTTCAGCAAGACCTGGTTCGTCGCGACGGTGAAATCTTGGGTCGCCGTTTCCCCTTTTTTGTTCAATTTGACGATGTACCCGGTCGCGAACGGCACGGCGGGCCAATCGAGCGTGGCCGAAGTGTCGGTTTTTGCGAGCAAATTGATGGAAGGAATTGGCAAACATTCCGGCTGGCCGGGCTGCACATCGACGCAAAAATCCTTCACCTGCCCATATTGAAAGTTGGCATCGCAAGGCTGCGGTTTCGTGCCGTTGATGCCCACATATTTCATCGCGACCCGCATCCGCGCAATCCCGGTTGGGAAATTCCCAACAAAAACGGGCGCCGAAACCGCCGACGATTGCGCCGTTCCGCTGTCAAAAATGCGCTCGGCCGGATCGTCGAACTGCCCGTTTTGGTCCCAATCGGCCCATGCCCGGAAATATTCGTTGAACGCATTTGATGGAAAACCGGGCATCAATTTCAGGTCATAAACATGGAACTGCTCGACCGTCGCCGACTCTGCGATGCTGTTCACATAACCGGGCGAATTGGGCGAATTTTGATGCGAAAGGTTGGCAAATTCCACTTTGTCGATCCATTCCTCAGCCGAGTTGCCGCCCTCGGTCGGGCAATAATTGCCCTCCTCGCAGAGACCGCAGCCTTTTGTTTTAAAGGCAATCGGACTCGTCCAAACGTCCTGCCCGCCCGCGCAAAACGTGTGGACGATCACTTGAAAAATAGAGCACGGAGGCAATGAATTGACCGTAAAACTCGTCTGCGAGGCATCAACCGGGAAAGTGGTTGGCGGCCCGCCGGCCAAAATTTCGACCACATAGCCCATTGCCGCCGTCACCGGCGACCATAAAAATGTCGCGCCGTTTGCCGTCAAACCGGTCACCAAAAGGTTGGCCACCGGGTCGCAGCAGCCGTCCGTTTTGAAGGTTTTTGTCGGCGACCAGCCGCTCGTCGAATCGGCGCAGGCCATTTCAAGTTCGACATTATAAAAGGTGCAAGGGTCCAAATTTTGGAACAAAAACGGGCTTTTTACCCCATTTTCGACCGTCCAACTGCCCGACCCGGCCACTTGCCAGCGCAAATTGACGACCGCGCCCGTGTCCAATTTATTGAAAAAAATGGCCGCAGAGGTGTCCGTCACGGCATTTGCCACGATCGAAAATGGGGCCGGGCAGCTCGAACAACTGGCCAGCAGGTTTTTCATCGCCTTGTCGATATTGAGCCGGCCCCCGGTGACCGTTTTCCCCGCGAGGGTCGGTTCGAGGTCGACGCTGTCGAGGATGTATTTTTTGAGGTTCAATGCTGCAAGTGCCGGATCTGCTTTCGCGAGCGCGGTGAAACTTGCGCACGGCGCGGAATAAAGAAGCCCGACCGTCCCGGCAACGTGCGGCGTCGCGCCCGAAGTGCCGCCGAAACCCGCATAACTGTTCGTCGAGAGCGTCCATGCGTTCTCGCCGAAGGAGCCAATGTCGATGGTCGTCGTGCCATAGCCAGCGGAGGTGACTTTTTTGCCGTTGCGCC
The DNA here is from genome assembly GCA_031414895.1 of Saprospirales bacterium. GTDB lineage: Bacteria > Bacteroidota > Bacteroidia > Chitinophagales > Saprospiraceae > JANOQP01. Next base: position 1,277 of record JANOQP010000719.1, on the reverse strand, counting down.
CGCAATTGGTGACCGAAATCAAAAAATCGGACGGGCAAGCGGTCGGCAAATCGCCCTGCACATCCACGTCCGTATTGCCGTTGATGGTCGCGCCGCAGCTCAAAATGCCCACTTTTCCGAGCGTATCGTAAAAGGCGCACCAAAGCGGCGCGTCGGCCGGCTGCCCAAAATCGGTGCCCCACGACGAATTGGTCGCGACGACGAACGCGCCAGCTTGGCCGCCCGTTTCGTTGTATTTTTTGCGAAAAAGAAAGGGGTACGAATAGCTCGCCAGCACGTTCGCCTCCGCACCGCCGCCCGCGACGACCATGATCTTGACATTCCAGTTCACGCCGGCCACACCGACACCGTTGTTGCCCTGCGCCCCAACGATGCCCGCCACAGCCGTCCCGTGACCCGCGTTCACGGTGATATTGTCGGAATTTGAGTAGGTTGACCAACCGCGAAAATCGTCTTTATAGCCATTTTGGTCGTCGTCGATGCCGTTTCCGGGGATTTCGGCCCAGTTTTTCCAAATATTGTCGCCAAAATCGGGGTGGTTGATGTTCACGCCGCCGTCCACGACACAGACCACGATCGTGTCGCCCTGCGGGGTGAGGCCGCCCGTCGTCACATCCCATGCGAGCTCGATATCGGTGTCGGCATCGGCCACGCCACCGCTGCCGCCCGTGTTGATATATTGCCATTGCTGCGCAAAACCGGGGTCGTCGGGGGTAATCACCATCATTTTTTCGACGGCGGACGACGGACGGCGGACGGCGGACGATTGACGTTTTGAGAAAAGCTGTTTTTGCGCCGCCTCCATTTCTTTTGAAAACGCGCTCGGGTCAAAAGTCGTCCGGTCCTCAACGATATGGTTGAACTGCGCGACGGCCACGCCGGGTTGCTGGCGCAAAATTTCGAGCATCCGGAGTTCCTCGCTTTCCGTTTCCAGATTTGAGTGAAAAAGCCAGATGTTCATCGGGTCGGCCACTTTTTTCACCACCAAAAGGTTGGCCGGTTTGTTCGCCCAGGTCTGATTGAGCCGCTCGACGACCTGTTCGGGCGAAGTGCCGAGTCGGAGGCTAACGAGGAGGTCGCCGGGGATGTGCGCGGCCGTGTTCTGCGCAGCCAATTGATTGACAATCAATGAGTTGAGCAAAAGGGCGAGGATGAAAACGAGGTGTTTCATGGTTGACAATTTATGAAAAAACGATTTGGCGAAGGTAGTTTTAGCTGGCTCGGCGCGGCGAAAGGTGGGTTTGGGGATTGTCCTAAAATGGCTTTTTTTGAATAAT
>JANOQP010000718.1:0-5603 GCA_031414895.1 Saprospirales bacterium | reverse complement strand
TTCGTCGGTGGCAACCTTGTATCCTTTGCGGATGGGATAGCCGCTGTTGGAAACGCCTTTGGATGTCAAATCGCGGGGAACACATTGAACTACAACAACGCGCAGGTCAACCCGCCAGCCAGGGGGACCACTTCAATAGCCATTGGCCTCCAGTTCATGAATGCCCTTTCACCCATCAGCCTCAACCAGATGAACATCATTGGCCCCAACAATACCGTGACCAGCGCGAGAATACCTGCCAACAATATCCCTGCCGGGGTGGTTTGCAACACTGGGTCAATTGGTGCCATCCGGTGCACTTGGGTCAAGTGTGCCATTCATACCGCGGCCGCACCAAGCACATGGGTTTGCGGCAACACGACCGACAACCCGTTTCAGGGGTACCATTTTTCGGGAAACCTCCTAAACTGCGAATTCGGCAGGAACACTATCGGCGACGGTACATTGGGCGTCAACTTTTGCACGGGCGGCGGAAACAGCGGCAACAGCGGCGGATGTGGGGCAACTACCGCTTTTTCCGACCAAGATTTTAGGATGAACGTTTGGAACAACAACTTCAACTACACGGCGACGAGTGGCAGTTTTACGACACCATTAGCACCTTGGGGGCCGAACAACAATTGGCGTGTTGACCAAAACATCCCCGGAAATGACCCAGAATCACCAACAGCTGTCCCCAATTCTCAACCGGCAGCTTGGTACAGGCAGGTGGCAAACGGAGGCGCTTCCCAAACAGCTATATGCGACGGCGTACTTCCCCCACCGCCCGGATTTGTCCCAGAACCGCCGACCGGTGAACGGGCAAAACAACTGGTGCAGGGCGAGTACCAGTTCCCCGAGGTTTCGCAACGCTGGGATTTTGAGCGGTTTTTGGTCGGCGAGATGCGCCGATACCCCAATTCCTATGCCAGCGAACCAATCGCAGTGGGCTATTTCAACTCGATGGTCAATACACCGCTCGGACAAATTGCGCGGGTTGAGCAACTGTTCAGTGAGGCGACCGAAATTGGACTGTCCCAACAGGCGGATATCCGGTCCCTTTTGGGCAATCAGGAACAACTGACCAATGAACTTGGCATTTTGGAGGTCACGGAAGGGCAGAGCCAAAACCTATCGCCGGAGGCATTTCAAAATGCCAAGACCACTATTTTGTCCCAATTGGCGCCAATACGCGCCCAAATTGACCAAAAAAACGTCACGCTCTCTGGTTTGAGGCATGCCTATGGACTGAATGCAATTCGGCCCGTGTTGGATGCCATCGCACCATCCAACGCGATTGAGACAAACTACAAGGCCATTTACCAGCTTTACCTGAAAAACTGGTTGAACGAGCCGATAACAACGGCAGACAGCACCATTATCCGGCAAATCGCCTATACCTGTCCCGAAACGGACGGCGAGGTCGTCACCATGGCCCGCGGCATGCTCCCAACCCAAGAATCGCGTGCTTTTGCCCGGGAAGGCGAGGACGAATATTGCTCCGCACATCCGAGGAACAAAAACGAAGCGGTTATTTCAACCGGATTAGTGGTTGATATGATGCCAAACCCGGCAAACGAAACCACCTTGTTGCGTTTTGGAAGCGCATTTACCGGACAAATCATTGTCTCCGACGTGTCCGGCAAACAAATCCTGAACACAACCGAAACCGGGCTTTCCGAAAAGCGATTGGACACCTCCGGCTACCTGCCGGGGCTTTATTTCGTGACTTTGAAGGCCGATTCAGGCCTTCTACTTTCCTACAAGTTTAGTGTAATCCACTAACCTATGGGTTGAGAACATCGCCGACGGTCTTTGGCCGTCGGCTTTTTTCGTTTTCCAAAATCAAAAAAGTCATGAATAAAGTCCTTGCGGCTGCACTCCTTGTGCACAGCCTCGCCACCCTTTTTGCCCAATCCAAAAGAAGCGACCTTTGGTTGCTTGGAAATGGGATACCAAGCTATCCAAAAGGTGGGATTAACCTGCGCTTCATTGGCGATTCAATCCAATTGACCGAGGTAAATAGACCAAATGGTACTGTTCATGCCACTTGCAACGATGAGGGTGGTAACCTACTTTTCTATTACAATTATTGCACAATATCCAACCGTGTTGATGAAACTATGGATAATGGGGAGGATATGAACTACGGTAGTTACGCCCATTTTCATGACTGTTCCAAATATGGGGACGATGCAGGCCAACGAAGCGGGGCTTTGATTTTTCCAATGCCGGACAACAAGGACCTCTATAGCCTTTTACATATTAGAAATGTTCAGACTACCTTGTTTACGGCATTGAACGACCGACTACAACTGACTACGGTGGATATGTCCGCCAACAACGGCCTCGGTAAAGTACTCGAAAAAGACCAGCCCGTAATCCTCGACAGCCTCCACGATGCCATCGCTGCCGTGCGACATGGAAACGGTCGGGATTGGTGGATTATCGTGCCCCGCGGGTTAGGAAGGGAGTTTTGGGAACTGCAACTGACCCCAAAGGGGCTGACGGCACCGAACCTTATTTCTATTCCAAAACCATGGCCGCCACCGTCCGATCCCGAGTACGAATACGCCCGCGAATCTTGGGGAGCACAGGCCCGTTTTTCGCCCGATGGGAGCAAATACGTTCGCTACTCACGCGGGAACGGGGCGGAAATCTATGATTTTGACCGGTGCTCGGGGGCAATGACGTTCCGGCGGATGCTGCCAGAACCGCCATCCGCAAAGCCGGATGAATACCCGGTACTGGCAGGCGGGCTCTGCGTTTCGCCCAACTCGAAGTACCTCTATTACAACAATACCGAGTTTTTGTACCAATTCGACCTCTGCGAGGATAACTTGGGAAACCCTGAAAGTGAGCCTATTTTGATTGATACCTGGGTGAGGGACACATTGGATGGTGTCAACACTTTCTTTTTAATGCGAAATGCACCCGACGGTAAAATATACATGAACAGCACCAATGGCTGCAAATCACTGCATGTCATCCACAAGCCGAACCTGCCGGGAAAGGCCTGCAATTTGGTACAGGCCTCTTTGAGGTTGCCGGACTATAACAGCTGGATCTGGGGCGATTTCCAAAATTTTGACCTCTACGACCTCGCCGACAGCCCCTGCGACTCCCTCGGCATAGACGACCCGAACCCACCAAAGAAGCTGCCTGATGCCGAAAAACTGACCCTCTACCCAAACCCCGCCAACGATGAAGTGAACGTCTTCATCCCCGGCTGCGGCCACAGCAGTTTGTTGATTTATAATGTTTCGGGCATCTTGATTGAAAAAATCCCATTTGTTGAGGGCAATTTGGTCCATACCATTTCAACAAGCGACTGGAGCGCGGGGGTCTATTTCTTCAAGTTCAGGTCGGAAATGGACAAGGCTTCCTCTGTGGCCAAATTGGTCGTTGTCCATTGAAAACCATCACTTTTTTTGAGTGTCTTTATCAATGTCAATCCAACTTCTTCCACCAAAACTGCAAATCCTTCCGCGTCTCCTCCGCCCCATCGACGTCCTGCCAATCCATTTGGCAGAGCATCCCGTCGGCCTTTTCAAAGCCCCTTTTTTGCCAAAAAGCATCGAGCGGAACATGGCCCGCCGGGCGCAGCGGATGGTCATTTGGCCGAACGACCCCGCAAAACGCCAGCCAATCGAACCCGCCGAGCGACCGCGCCCACGCCTCCCTTTCCTCGAAAAACCGGACGCCGAGGCCGCGACCGCGATGGTTTTTGTCCAAAACAGATTCCGAAAAATAAAAGACGCGCCTCACGTCCATCCCTTTTTGGCGAAAGGGCCGCTGCACGTTTCAAGTTTCGCGCACCATCGGCAGGCCGGTCGATGCGCCGACGATTTTTTCGTTTTCAAAAGCCAGCACCAGCACCGCGCCGGGGGCTTTCGAAAAGGTTTTCAGGTATTTTTTCTCATAAATTTCATTGCCCTCATATAAATACGGCCATTCACGGAACACCTCGATGCGCAGCCGGGCGAGCGCGTCGAGGTGTTCGAGGATGGCTGGGCCAGTGCAGGTTTTTATCATTTTTGGCTGGTTTGAAAAAAAATTCCGGCCCGACGCTTCCTTTTTTCGAAACGTCCCGTTCAGGCTGCAAATCGGCGCCGAACGGGGGTTCCCGGGCAATTTTAAAAAACCATCGGGCGGCGGCCATTGTTCAGTTTCACTTTTTTAAAAACCTGTTTGACATGAAAAAACTCATTTTTGGATTGTTCTTCGGCATTTTGGCCATCCATTCCTGCCAAAAATCGTCGTCCACCGCGACGGAAGCGGCCATCGATACCACGGAAATCCCGGACGCGGTGCTGGAATACATTGCCAACAATTTCCCGGACGCGGCCATCACCTCCGCCACCACGTTCGAGGACAGCGAAACGGCCCTCATCGTCGGCCTCGACAACCACCAAGAGGTCGCTTTTGACCGCAACGGCGACCCGCTTGACACCAGCGGCGTCGATTATCGGGGCGGCAAGGGCGGAAAAGGGAAGCACGGCAAGGGAAAGGGCAAGCACCACGGCGACGGCGGCAAGGGACACGGCGACGAAATCTCGGTGGATTCGCTCCCGCAGGCAATTTTGGACTATTTGGCCGCAAATTATGCCGGGTATACCCCAAAACACGCCGAAACGGACACCCTTTGCTCCGTCGGGGCGGTCTATGAAGTGGCACTTTTCAAGGATTCGACCGACCGCGTGAAGCTCTTTTTCGACCCATCGGGCACGTTTTTGATGTCCGGCAAGCGCGTCGGTTTCACGGCGGACGTGCCACAGGCCGTGAAGGATTTGCTGACGGCAAGCTATGCCGCCTACACGCCGCGCAACCGCGCCGTCAAGCTCACCATGGCCGACGGCAGCATCCAATATGTCGTCTATCTGAAAAATGGCAGCGACCGCAAAAAGGTCTTTGTCAAAGAGGACGGGACGCTTGTTTGTGAACAATAGCCCCCGGGAAAATTCAAAAACAAAAGGCCATACCTGTCGCGGGTGTGGCCTTTTGTTTTTGAACTTGAACTTGATTTCACTCCACCAACGTCACCGTCCCCGTAAATTCATACGGCTCGCCGCGCGGCCCGTTGAGGTGCAAATACCAGGTGTACACGCCCGGCATCTGCGTTTTTGAGCTGCCCCGGCGGCGGCCGTTCCAACCCTCTTCGGGGTCGTTCGATTGAAAAAGCAGCTCGCCCCACCGGCTCCAAATCGTCATTTCGTAGTCCGAAAAACCGGGCAGCAGGCCGATGACCTTGAAGACATCGTTGTTCACGCCGAGGCTTTTTTCGGGGTTGAAAACATTGGGGAAATAAAGCCGGATCATCGGCACGACATCGAGCCGTTGGGTGGCCGTGTCGAGGCAGCCTTCGAGGTTCGTGACGACGAGTTGGACGGTCATTTTGCCCGTGTCGGGAAATTCAAAAACGGGGTCTGGCACGTTCGAGCCGCCGAGGCCGCCAAAATCATAACGCCAAAGCACGACCGTCGGGTCGGATTCATTGGTGAACTGCACCGTCGGGTCGATGTTCGATATTCCAGTTTTTGGGGAACCCGGAGAGGAATGGTTTTTTGAAGCTTCGATTATTAGTGACTTATTTATGGAGCGCCGCCGTATTCCTCTACCAGTTG
>JANOQP010000717.1:0-3925 GCA_031414895.1 Saprospirales bacterium | reverse complement strand
CGCCGTGAGCTGGGAAGGCACCAATATCGACATCTTCCACGGCTTCGCACTGAACATCCCCTATTCTGAGTTTTCGGTCAATACGCTCGTCTTCAACGGCACATGGTTCCTCGGCGGCTTCGGCGCGGAGTTCACCGGCGTTGTCCGTACCTACGCGTACCTCGGCTCGAAAGTGGACGACCGTCCGTTGCCGGATTCCGCGCTCTCGATGTACCCAAACCCAACGAGCGACCAGCTCAACCTCGCCCTCAATTTTGAGAAACCGACCAGCGTGACCATCACCTTGGCCGACCTCAAAGGCGGTGTCATCCGCGTCGAGGATAAAGAAGGCCTCACCAACGAGACCCTCAACTATGACATTTCCGGTTTCGCCGCAGGCACTTATATCGCCCGAATCGCGACACCAGAAGGCACGAAAACGAAAGAATTTGTGGTTATCCGTTGATTAAAAATGAGGAATTGGTTAATTGGGGAATTGGGGAATTGATTCCGCAACCCCACGAATCGATCAAACTTCTTTTGAAATAAAAAATGGCTGTCAGGAATTTCCTGGCAGCCATTTTTATGTACCTGTTTTGGTGATGGCTTGCAATTGCTCAACTAACCAATTCCTCAATTCCTCAATTTTTGGGCATCCCCTGTGGAGGGGCCATTTGTGGGCCGGGGCGCGGTTTTGCTGGCGGCATTTGCGATGGGTCGAGGATTTCGAGGAGCTCAAGCTCAAAAATAAGGGTCGAATATGGCTTGATGTTGCCGCCCTGTTGTGGCGGCGTTCCGCGCTCTGCGTAGCCGAGTTCTTGTGGGATGAAGACCTTGAATTTGTCGCCGACGTGCATCAATTGCAACGCCTCGGAAAAACCGGGGACCACTTTTGCGACGGCAAAATCAGCGGGCCTGCCTTTTTCCACCGAACTGTCGAACACCTTTCCGTCGATCAGCGTGCCGTGATAATGGACCTTCACAAAATCGGTTGCGAGCGGTTTGACGGCGCCGGTGCCCTTTGTCATGACCTCGTATTGGAGGCCGCTGGCAGTGGTCATCACTTCTTTGCGTTTCGCGTTTTCCTTCAAAAAATTCTCGCCGGCCGTTTTGTTGATTGCGCCCGCTTTTTGGTGCATCTCTTTTTCGAGCTTGCGGATCAATTTGCGGCCATCCTCGACGCTCATCATGGGCGGTTTTCCGGCCAAGGCATCATTAAAACCGCTGGTCGCGAGGTCTTTGTTGAGGCCGTCCCAATCTTTGATGCGGCGTTTCAGGTCCTCGGCGGTAACCATGCCGATGGCATAATTGAGCGAATCCGCGCTCGTTTTCAGGGTTTGGGCCGTGGCCGCGAAATTGCCAAGGAGCATGAGCGAACAAACGGAAATCAGAAATTTCATAATTGCTTTTGTTTAAAAAAATACAATGGTTTTGGTCCGGTTGCCCCTTCTGCCAGCTTTGTTTTGTTGAAAAAAGGCAGCCGTCGGGCAATTCGGACGGGCAAAATTAGCCGCGCCCAAATCCCGCTTTTTGGCCTTAACATATTTTTCGCAAAAAGCAGGGCCAACAAAAAAGGCCGCCCCAACATTGGAGCGGCCCACCTGATTCTACAAAACCTTTAAATGTATGCTTCCTGATCCACTTTTTTATTGAACAATGACGCGCTGTGCCTTGCCGTCCAATTTGATGAAATAAACGCCCGTCGCCAAGCCGTCAACCGAAACCGACTCGGCATCCGTGCCCCATTTCACCAGTTTTCCGTGGAGGTCGAACAGGCCGAACGAAACGACTTGCCGTCCAAAATTGAGCTGGCCGCCCGAAATCGGGTTCGGGAAAACGGGCGAAAACTGCGCGGCCGGGATCTCGACCGCCGCGTTGATGATGAGGTTCGCCAAGATCGGGTTGCCCGCAAAATTGGGGCTGCAACCGCTGATGGCGGGCGACCCTGCGACCGGCTTGAAATCCGGTGTCGTGGTGGCCGCAATCGGGTTCACCAAAAGCGTCCCCGTCGTGAACGGCACCGGGTCGATGCAGTTTGCCAACGGCCCTGTGTGGCGCACCCAATTGTTGAGGGCCGCCAATTTGTTTGCCGACCCTGCAGCCCGCGCGACTTCGCAAAGTCCGTTCGCCGTCGTGTCGGTCGTCGAGGTGAAAGCGGCTGCCGTGTTCAAGATCAAATTGTTGTCAAAGCTGATCTGTTTTGTTTTGAGGTCAACTGCCGTGTTGGGTTTGACGAGCGCGAGGACCGCTGGGAAATTGGTGTTGCGCAGCGAGCTGTCGCCGTCCACCATCAAAAAATTGCGGTACCCCATGAAGATCGAGTTCACGATACGGACGCTGCTGTTGCGGCGGATGCGTGCGCCACGGCGGAAAGCGGCCTTCGTCACGGTGTTCATGTCGGAATATTTCGAGCCGACAGGCACCGGGCCGACCATCGTGTAATTGGAAAAAATGGCGTTCGTGTACGGTTTCACATTGGCCGTACCTGTCGCCTCATTGTCGCTTTCAAAGCCCTCGGAGGTCGAGGCGCCCGACGCGAGGGTGTAGGATTTGTCATAATATGCCGAGTCGCGGAGCGCAATGCCGAACTGGCTCAAACCGGAATATCCGTTGTCCGTGTCGAAATCGTCGTCGGTCGTTTTGAACGAAATAAGGTGCGACGAATTGACGGTGCCGCCAAACCACTCGAACGAATCGTCGTTGCAAAAAGACACCTGAACATGGTGCAGTTCGGTCGCCGAACCGACGCCGCCGAGGGTGAGTGCGTTGATTTCTTTGTTTGCTTCGAGTGCCGTCCCTGCAAATTCGAGGCGCAAATAGGTGATCCTGCCCGAATTGTCCGCCGCGTCCGTGCCGCCAAAACGGGCGAGCGTCGCGTCAAAAGTGATATTGTTGAAACCCTCCATTTGCACGTTGTCGTTGGTCGTGCCGTTCAAAAGGTTGTGCGGCGCACGGCCTGCGATGACGAGGCCGCCCCAATCGCCGCGCTCGCGGGAATTTGCCGCTTGGTTGGAGGTCATCACGACCGGCTTATCGGGGGTCCCGAGGACCTCGATTTGGCCGCCGCGCTCGACAATAATAGTGGCGTAATTTTTTGGCGAAGCCGTCAAGTTCGAGGCCGCGCGGATGACCGTACCTGCGGGAATGACCAATTTCCCGCCGTTGCGGACAACAAAAAGGCCGTCCAGTTTATAGGTTTTCGACGCATCGAGCGTGAGGGTCGTGGTCAGGTTTTTTTCGCCGGGGACGGGCAGGCTTGCGTCCATCCCGTTGAGCGTCGTGAGGTCGGTCGGGGCCGGGTATGTGGTGTTTTTTGGGTCAAAATTCGTCCAGTTTTTTGTCCAATCGGTCGCGTCGTCGGCAGCCATCGCGCCAACAAAAGCGGTGGTGCTGAACTTAAAATCCGACTGCGCGGACATCAAATTGCCGATAAAGAGGATAGCAAGAAGTAGAAATTGTTTCATAAAAAATTTAGATTTTTAATTGATGAAACAAAGGTCCCCGCTTGATATTAATTGAAGGTTAAGTGAAAATTACCTAAATGATAAATCGCATTTCGGGTCTAATTTCCCTCGGCCATCGAAAGCTGGCGGACGCGAAAAGTTTTGAACTGTTTCAAAAACTCCATTTTCAGGTCGCGGAGGATCATGCTTTTTTCCTGTTCCGAAAAATAACGGAGCCGCTCTTCCAATTGGTGGCGGTAATGTTCGCTTTCGTATTCGCCCAAAAGATGGGAGAGGTTGCAAATTTTTTGGTTCATGTCGCGGATAATTTGGCCGGGCTGCCCGGCTTTGTGTTCATTTTGGTCGGAATGACCGGGGCTTTATTGGGCCGTTTTGGTTCATCCAAAACTTTGCCATCCTTTTTTAAGGACGTTTTTTTCGTGCCCAGCCAATTGGACAACTTCGCTTTTGCGAAATTATTTACGTTTGCACATCCGCTTTCA
>JANOQP010000716.1:0-1918 GCA_031414895.1 Saprospirales bacterium | reverse complement strand
GTCCTCGCCAACAACTTATTCAGCAGGATTTTCAGCCTTTTTCCTGCATTTTCTGCTGGAGTTAGTTGTCGGCGAGACGCCGACAACGGCGAAAAACGCTCGTTTTTTTCACCAAAAAACAGGCTGAAAAACCGAAGCCGTCGCGTCATCCGCCTTTTTAGTAAACACGCGCCGATCCACGATGCAAAAAAAATGAACGGAGTAAGCGACTTTAGCGGCCTCATCCCTAAAACTTGGCGGAGGCATGGCAGAATACCGCTTAGTGTTAATTGCCTGTTTTTTAGCGTTGTCGCGGTCGGTTATGAATGCAAAAATGGTGCGCGTTCGGCTGATTTTTTGGCCGTTTCGTTGCCCGCTTGGTAGCCTATACAGTTTTTATGCCGACCGTTCTTTGCCAAGTTTTATACAAATTTTATCGCAGCAATGGATAAAATCTTTCAAAACGTAGCCGGCGTGGACTTGGGCAGCACTCATTTGTTCATCTCGGTCGAAGGCCAAGCCATCCGACGGTTCGAAACCTTCACCATCGGCCTCGATTTGGCCATCGTTTTTCTTCAACAACACGGCATCGAGCGCGTGTGCATGGAAGCGACGGGCATTTATTGGTGCAGCTTTTTTGACAAAGTTGAAGCCGCCAAAATGGAGGCCTGTTTGGTCAATCCGCGCCAGAGCAAAAGCCTGCCGGGCCGAAAATCCGACGTGCAAGATGCCGAATGGTTGCGCCAATTATATGCACACGGCTTGCTTCGCAAAAGTTTCGTGCCGCCCAATTCGATCCGCGAACTGCGCTCCTACGTCCGCTACCGCGAGCAACGAATCGCCGAATCGACTCGATGCACCTTGCGGATGCAAAAAGCACTCAACTTGATGAATATCCGCTTGTCCAACGTCCTTTCCGACATCGTCGGCGTGTCCGGAACCCGCCTCGTCAAAGCCATTTTGGCCGGCGAACGACGCGCCGAAATCCTCGTCGAACTCTGCGACCGCCAAATTTTGGCCAAAAAACGCGATGCCGTCATCGCTGCTCTGCAAGGCAATTTTGAAGACCGACACCTTTTCGAACTCCAAAAAGAGTTCGAAGCCTACGAGTTTTTTATCCGCCAAATCTCCGATTGCGATCAAAAAATCGAAACCGCTTTGTCCAAAATCGAGGCCGACGCGCCGCCACACGACCCCGAGCAAGACGGAAAGACCAAAAAATCGCCAAAACATATGCCCAAAATCGACGGCCTGCACCAAAAACTCATGCGCTGTTTTCAAAACCATGACGGTTCCAAAATCGCCGGCCTCACCGATTACGCCATCCTCCGCATTTTGGCCGAAGTCGGCAATGATTTTTCAAAATGGGCCAACGAAAAATGCTTCACCGCTTGGCTCGCCCTAGCCCCCGGCAAAAATCAAAGCGGCAAAAAAAATCGAAAAGCCCCGCCCCTCGCCGCCACCCGAGCCGCCCAGATTTTTCGCCAATCCGCTCAATCTTTACTCCAATCAAAAGACTCCGCTATCGGAGAGTTTGCTCGACGCATCCGCGCCAAAAAAGGGGCACCCATCGCTATCAAAGCCGCCGCTCGTAAAATCGCTGCCCAATTTTTCAATTTCATGAAATTTGGAAACGAATACGTCGAAAAAGGTGTCGAAGATTACAAAGCCAGATTCCGACAAAACGCACTTGACCAAATCAAGCGCAACATCAAAAAACACCAATTCGATCTCTATGAATTGGAGCTCGTTTGAGGTGGTTCATTGGTAGCGGCGAACGAATGTCAAACTCGCGGCAGACGTTGCCAGATTCGAAGCCTGATTTTTGGACTGAAAACCAAAAGTTGGCAAAAGCTCGGCGGCTGTTTTTTTCAAAAAAATGGCCATCGGTTCAATCGCGTTTTTTGCCTGCCTTTTGTCTCATTTCAGCCGCAAAACC
>JANOQP010000715.1:0-7043 GCA_031414895.1 Saprospirales bacterium | reverse complement strand
TACTAATCCATAATGACCATAAAGTGGACTAAACGATGGCCCATATCCAACAAAGAGGACATCTCCATTACTATCTGCACCTACACATCGATAATCAACATACTCATTTTTGACATTCTTAAAGTTTTTGGTCCAAAGGATATCGCCATTATCATCCAATTTGATAATCGAGTGGACGGTTTTTCCTGACGCAAGCCCATATTGTTGGCTAACGTAGATATCCCCATTGGACAACACATCAAGTTTGTAGGCTGATTGACCAAATGTTCCAGCCTCGTTTGAATATGATTTTACCCAATTGACATTCCCAAGCGTGTCCATACTCGTTACCCATATTTTTCCAACTCCTAGCTGTTCTTCACCACTTCCCAATAGTAAAAGTTCGTCCTGACTACCAAAGCTAAGGCCTTGCAAGTAGTAATAGGGATTGAAGGTTAATTTTTTAGACCATTCAGGCTCACCCTGTAAATTAAGGCTCGAAACAATAGTTGCGGTAGATTCTGGTGACAAGAAATCTTCGGGCATAAAGCCAAGTATGATTTTATTGTTTGGAGTCAATTTAAAAAAGGAATAACTTGCCATTTCTTCTACCCCCGGTTCATAATAGGCCCTAGCCCATTCCACTTCTGCATTGGTATTGTTCATGTAGAGTAATATGGGGCTATCATAAAGGTTGCTTATGCCAGCATAGTATTGGTTATTTAGGATTTGAACGATATCAAAATCAACGTCGGGGTTCGTTAGTTTCAAATTGTGATAAGTTTGCGCTTCGAGGCAAAATGGAGAAAGGAAGACGAAGAGCGTAAGTGGTTTCATGCCACAGTTTGTTTAAAATTTGCGTAAAAGAAGGGGATAGCGCACTGTGCGCTATCCCCTGTTTGTTCAACTAATCAATAGTTTTGAACGACAAAACGGATTGTTTCTGTCTTGTTTTTGTTGGAGGCCGTCAGGTAATACTGTCCTGAAATCAGCTTGGAAACATCAAGCTGCACCTCAGAAACAGTATTCCTTCTTTTTGCTAAAAACATCACTTCTCGTCCAAATGCATCAGCAATTGAGACATCAAAGGTCTGCTTGCCCCAGTTCGAGTCAAACATCAACGTCAGTGTTCCATTAACAGGGTTTGGAGCGATTTGGAGTGTAGAGTTTAGGCTCAATGAAGCTATTTTGCTTCGAGGTTCTACGGAAGAGCATTCCGGTTCACGATAATACTCACCGAGCGCAACGAGGCATAGCGTCCGTGCCATAAAACCTGAGCGTCCGGTCAATTCATAACAGGTCTGCGCTATTCCCCGAAGCGATTCCGCTTCCTGTCCAGTCAGGGTTTGTCCTGCCCAATGCTTCAGGGTCATTTCGTTCACTTTTCGCTCATTGGCCATATATAGAGCGGTGTCCGGCAACAGGGCATTCATTGATTGAAGGTTCGCCATTTCAACGGCATTGGCCGCATCGGCAGTTGCCAGCATCATGGAAAGCGAAAGCTCGATAGCCTCAATTTGAGGCTGGATGGCATTCGCCTGGGCATCCAAAGCTACAATGATTGTCGAGTCAGTAGACTGCTCCATCTGGCCAACAAGCCAATCGAGCACGCCAAGCAATGAATCGCGTACGGTATTCAGCGATTGCCGACTGTTGTGTTGCTGAAGCATAGTTTGCTGAAGCGCAAGCATCTGACGCGAACCTGTACGCTTTGTCCCACAAAACCTAGGCTTTGGGAATTGTAGAAAGCATCGAGCGAAGGTTCAAAGGTTTTCCAGCCCGGGTTGCCCGCTAGCGCGAGAGTTCCCCCGCTTAAATTAAAAGCAAAAAGCTGGCGCGAGACTCCGTCTCGTGCCAGTTGTCCCGCGTCTCCGACGCTTCTTGTAATCCATGTTCAAGTCATTTCACAGTTCTAAATATCGGCGAGAAATACTGTTCCACTTCAATCAACCCTTTCCCGCCCCAGTAATCCGCCGCACTACTGTAAACCCAATCCTTTGGTTCGCGGACATATCCTGCCCGCACCGGGTTATAATGCAGAGAATTGATTTTTTGCTCAATCACTTCGGGCGTCCAAAGCTGGACAGGATGAAAGCCATCCTGCCAAAACTGGTATTTTTCGCGGTTGGAATGTCTTTTTGCAAAGAACTCGAACTGGTGCAGCATCCATTCCTTGCGACTTTCAGGCCCTGTTTCTATTGCATTGAGGTTTTGGCGTGCCGTGAACTTTTTGAAATCCCGGATCACAGCGGGCATCGTGTTTGGTGCATCTACCCACGCAACCAAATGGATATGATTGGACATGATAACATAGCCATAAATGGTCAACCCTTTGTGTTTTTGGCAATACCGCAAGCTTTCCAGCACCAAATCTGCATAGTTACTGCGCGTGAAAACATCAATCCAACCAACAACGGTCATGGTCATATGGTATAGTCCATGCGGGGCATGAACCTTGTATTTTTCGCTCATAATTGCTTGTTTTTTTGTTTTGGTTGGAAAGGTAAATCAGAATTTGCTTTTCTATTGATACCTGTTTTGCTTTTCCAAAAAAATGGGGTTTGAGATGCGTCGGAGACGCGGGGCAACTGGCATGAGACGGAGTCTCGCGCCAGCGGGTGCAAGCACGGCTCAAAGCTCCGTGAAACCCTCCGTTGTCCCTCTGTGTTTTAAAAGCACATGGTTCATGGGCGAAAATCAAGCCCGCCGCCCCAATAACATCCCCTAAAAATTTATATCCATTCCTGTCGGGCGGATGACATTTGACCATGACCTACCTTTCGCCGCAGAACCCGACGGCCAAAACGCAAATTTTATCGTCACGAACATGAAGCTCAACACCCTCCTCCCCCTTTTTGCCTGCGCAACCCTACTTTCTTTTGGAAAATTGACCGCGCAAAGCATCGACTACCGCGTCCATTTTCGGTACGAAACGGCTGTTTTGCCCCAAAACTTGGCCGATTTTCAAAAAAAACCGGCGATTTCCAACGAGGAAATTTTCGATGGGCAGGTCGTCCGGTTTGTCCAGTTTTACCATTTGCCCGACGCGGCGGCACGGCAAAGGATGGCAGATGCGGGCTTCCGGACGCTCGATTATATCTCTTTTGCGACCTGGCGGACGGTCTTCCCGGTCGATCTTGACCTCAAAAAACTCGACGGTTTCAATGTCCGCTCGGTCGTCCCGGTCGATGTAAAATGGAAATTGTCGAACAGTTTGACCAACCGCCCGCTCGGTTCGTGGGCAGTCTCGGGGACCAAAGTTGCGGTCATCGCGCAGGTCGTCTCGACGGTCGGACAGACGCGGGCAGCCCAGTTTTTTAGGGAAAAAAATATTGAAATCGTAAAAATCGGAGGCCAAAACGGCGTTTTCGATTTGATGGTCCCCATCGATGAAATCGAAAAAACCGCGGCGCTCCCATTTATAAAATGGCTCGAGATCCAGCCACGACCAGGGACCCCGGAGGACACGCGCGGCCGCTCGTTGCACCGTTCGAACACCATCAACAGCGACGGCGCGAACGGCCTGAAACATGATGGCCGCGACGTGAACGTGATGACCCGCGACGATGGGGCGGTCGGGCCGCACATTGATTTTCAGGGACGGATCGTCAATGTTTCGACCATTTTTGGCACTTTGAGCGACCACGGCGACGGCACCGGCGGCATCCTCGCCGGCAACGGCAACCTCGACCCGACCCAAAAGGGCATGGCCAGCGGCTCTAAAATCTGGGTACTCGACTATGCCGCCGACTTTCAGGACACGACCCTCAAAATTTGCCTCGACGAGAACATCAAGGTGACGAACACCAGTTATTCCGACGGTTGCAACGACGGCTACAATACCCATTCGCAGACCGTGGACCAACAGCTTTTTGAAAACCCGACGCTGATGCACAGTTTTTCGGCGGGAAACCGGGGCACTTCGAACTGCAATTATGGCGCGGGAAATGTTTGGGGCAATATCACAGGCGGTCATAAACAGTCCAAAAACTCGCTCTCGACCGCCAATTTGCATGAAAACGATTCCCTGGAAACCTCCTCGAGCCGAGGGCCAGCGACCGATGGGCGCATCAAGCCCGACCTCGCCGCCCACGGGCAGGGGCAAGGTTCGACCGACCCGGGCAATAATTATCAGGTTTTTGGCGGAACGTCGGCGGCCTCGCCGGGGACCGCGGGCGTTTTTGCGCAGCTCGTCGGCGCGTACAAATCCACTTATGCGGGGCTGGAACCTGAAGCTGCGCTGATCAAAGCTGCGATGCTCAACACGGCCAACGACCTCGGAAACCCAGGGCCGGATTTCAAATATGGTTGGGGACATTTGAACGCTCTTCGTGCCTATAATTTGTTGAAAAACAATCAATTTGTCTCCAGTAATATGTCGAACGGGGACACTACGCCCTTTAACCTTGATGTCCCCGCAGGGGTTTCCTCGGTGAGGATCATGCTCTATTGGGCCGACCCAGAAGGCGACCTCGCTGGCGCAAAATCGCTCGTGAACGACCTCGACCTCGTTGTTTTGAACCCATCGGGCGGCGCAGAAATGCCCTATATTTTGAACTCGGAGGCCGACCCAATTTTGCTCGACTTGCCCGCAACGCATGGGGCGGACCACCTCAACAATATGGAACAGGTCGAAATTTTCAATCCTGCACAGGGCACCTATCATATCACGGTGAACGGTTTTGAAGTCCCGCAGGGGCCGGCACATTATTATTTGGTGCACGAATTTTTGACCGACCGCATCAATTTGACCTACCCAACGGGCGGCGAGGGCATGGTGCCCGGCGAAAAAGAGCGCATCCATTGGGACGTGATCGGCAATTCCGGAGCATTTTTGGTCGAATTTTCCGCCGACGGCGGTGCGAATTGGGCAAACTTGGGAACAGTTCCTGCTGACCAGCACCATTTCGAATGGCCCGTACCCCAGGTCGTGAGCGGCAATTGTTTTTTTAAGATAACCCGGAACGGCATCGAGGGAAAAAACCTATTGCCGTTCAACATTATCGGGCAGCCGGACACCATCTTGAGGGCGAAAATCTGCCCGGATTCGATGGCCGTCCGTTGGCCAATGGTCGCGGGCGCGGTCAAATATGATTTTTTCCTGCTCGGCCAAACCGAAATGGACAGCATCGGCACGACGGCGGACACTGTCTTTACGTTTTATTCCCCCAATATTTTGGCGACAAAATGGGTCTCCGTCCGCGCAATCGGCCAAAACGGGGCCATTGGGCGGCGACGGGTAGCGTTGCCGTTCTCGGGCGGATTGTTGGAATGCAAGCAATCGCGCGACCTGCGAATGGACGAAATCACCTCACCGGGGTCGGAGGTCATTTCCTGCTCGGCCTATTTGCAGCCCGTTTCTGTCAAGATCGCCAACGACGGGTTTGAGCCGGCGACCAATTTCCCGGTCACCTATATTTATGGAAACGGGCCGGCGGTCGTTGAAAATTTCATGGGGACCATCGCTCCGGGCGACACAGCGGATTTTGTTTTTACAAAAAGCCTTGATTTTTCAGCTTCGCAAATCAACAGGCTCGTGGCCTTCACGGAGCTGCCGCAAGAGGTCGCCGCTTTCAACGACAGCATCAAAACCACCATCAATGTGGTGATCAGCAGTGGCATCGGCATCGGGGTAAAAGAGGGTTTTGAGGGCGCAAATTTCCCGCCCGATTCATGGCTCATCCAAAACCCCGACGGCGGCGAAACTTGGAAAAAAAGGATCGATGTAACGGGGATCTCCGGGGCGGCAACGGACGCGGCGTGGATGAACCTCTTTGCCTATAACGACACGACCGCGGTGGACCACCTCCGAACGCCGCCCTTTGACCTGAACGGGCTGGCCAACCCGTTGCTCGTTTTCGACCTCGCCTATGCGACCTTTACCGACCTTTCCTATTTTGACTGCCTCAAAATCGAGGCTTTTGCTGATTGTGGCGGCGCGGCCCCGGTGACGGTTTGGCACAAATGTTCGGAGGATTTGGCGACGACAGGGCCAAAAAGCAACAATTTTTTCCCGGCTGCCGCATCGGAATGGCAACAACAATTGGTGGACATTTCCGCGTTCAGCGGCAAAAAAGTGGTCTTCCGCTTCACCGTCGAAAACGGTTATGGCAACAATATCTTTCTTGACAATATCGGCACCCTCAACGAGCTTTTCACCGCGCCGTTGGCCGATTTCACCGCATCGGCGGACACGATCTGCCGGGGCGACACGGTCACCTACACCAGTCAGGCGACGGGGACCGATATCGGTTACAATTGGGCGTTCGGGGTCGGTTCGCAGCCCTCGACGGCCATCACCCCCGGGCCGCACAAGGTCAAATACCCGACCGCCGGGACGAAAACCATCAAATTAACGGTTTCGAACGCTTTGGGCGAATCCGTCGAGAACAAAACCTTGTTTGTCCGTTCGCTGCCCGTGGCCAATTTTTCAGCGGCCATTGACCAAAACACCGCAACTTTCACGAACACCACCACTTCGGGCGGCACCTACCTTTGGAACTTTGGCGACGGCACCACCTCGACCGAACAAAACCCCATCCATACCTATTCCTCGACCGGGATTTTTCAGGTCAACCTGACCTCGACGAACTCCTGCGGCACGAACGTGAAACTGAAAACGGTCAATATCGAGACCGTCGGCACCTTCGAGCCGCAACTTGGCCCGGCCTGCCGCATCCAGCCGAACCCGAACGACGGGTCGTTTTTGCTCGGTTTCCAAAGCATCGCGGCAAACGAAAACGTTCGGGTCTCCATTTTTGACAACAGCGGGCGAATCGTCCGGCAGTCCGAGATTTTTGTCGACCAAAACTCGATGAGCTACCCGATGACCGAGACCGACCTGCCGAAGGGTTTTTATTCGGTCGAGATCAGTGGCGGTGATTGGCGGCGGATGGTTAAGATGGTGGTGCAGTAATTTTTTTGGCGCCGAGAAAACGGCCACGGGACCTTGACCGGTCCCGTGGCCGTTTTCTTTTCCCATAAGCCGATTGCGCGGGAACAAGCCGCCATTACATCGAAAAGCATGGCGGTACGGTTGGCTCATGTTCCGAACCCGCTGAAGC
>JANOQP010000714.1:0-2107 GCA_031414895.1 Saprospirales bacterium | reverse complement strand
AATCACCGTTGCCCGCCAGTTCATCAAAAAGAGGAACAAAATGACGACCACAAAGAGGCTGCCTTCCAAAAGCGTCTTTTGAATATTGGAAATCGAGGCGTTGATGAAATCCGCCTGCCGGAAAATCTTGGTGTTGATTTTTACGTCGCCGGGCATCGTTTTTTGCAAATCGGCGATGGCGTCGTCAATTTTTTGCGTCAGCAAAAGCGAATTGGTGCCGGGTTGTTTCATCACGGTCATAATCACAGCGGGTTCGCCCCGGAGCGAGCCGTCCCCGATTTTTGGGGCGGCTGCGATTTTTAAAACCGCTACGTCCTCGATTTTTACCGTGCCTTGCGGCGTGGTTTTGATGACGGATTTTCCAAGTTCCGCCAAATCGCTCGTCCTGCCCATGCCCCGCACGATGTATTCGTTTCCAAACTCGTTCATGAAACCGCCCGACGAATTGCCGTTCGCTTCTTCGCAAGCCTTCACCAGTTCGGCGAGCGACACGCCGAATGCGCCCATTTTTTGCGGCGAAGCCAAAATCTGGTACTGTTTGTACTCGCCGCCGATGACGATGACCTGCGCCACGCCGCCCGTTGCCAAAAGTCGTGGGCGCAGCGACCAATCGGCAATCGTCCGCAAATCCATTTGCGAAGTGCTGTCCGCCGTCAAACTGATGAGCATGATTTCGCCCATGATGCTCGCCTGCGGGGCCATGGTCGGGTTGCCCACGCCCGTCGGGAGGCGTTCGGCGACGGCAATGATTTTTTCATTGACGATTTGCCGGGCCTTAAAAATATCGGTGTCCCACTCGAACTCTATCCAGACAATCGAGATGCCCGCCGATGACGACGAGCGGACGCGGCGCACGTTGGTCGCGCCGTTCACGGCAGTTTCGAGCGGGAACGTCACGAGTTTTTCGACCTCTTCCGGTGCCATGCCGTGCGCTTCGGTGAGCACGACGACGGTCGGGGCGGTGAGGTCTGGGAACACGTCCACCTCCATTCGGGAGGCGACGAGCGAGCCGAAAACGATGAGCAAAACCGTTGCGACGATGACGAGCAAGCGGTTTTGGAGAGAGAAATTGATGATTCTGTTTAGCATTTTTTTGCGTCTTTATGCGTCAATTTTTGTGTCAATCAATGTTTTCTGCGTTCTTTTGCGTCAAAATACAAGTCATGGTACAGACGCAAACGTTGGTTTTCACCGCCGAAATGGTGCGGCTAATCGCAGAGATTGACGAGTTTAAAGGTGCCTGGCGGGCACTTGGGAATTTGGCACCCGACAAGTTGTTGCAATTGAAAAAAGTGGCAACCATCGAAAGCATCGGTTCCAGCACCCGGATTGAGGGCAGTCGGTTGACCGACCGGCAGGTAGAACAATTGCTTTCGGGGTTGCAGGTCCAAAAATTCGACACCCGCGACGAACAGGAAGTCGCCGGGTATGCCGAGTTGATGAACACCGTTTTTTTGAGTTACGATGACATACCGCTTACCGAGAACTTTATCCGGCAACTGCATGGCATCCTCTTAAAGCACAGCGACAAAGACCAATGGCACCGGGGGCAGTACAAACAGCACCCCAATCACGTCGTGGCAACGGATGCACACGGGCATCAAGTCGGGGTCGTTTTTGAGACGGTTCCGCCGCTCGAAACGCCCATCAAAATGCAGCAATTGGTCGAATGGGCGCAGGCGGCCTTTGCCGAAGGCGAACTCCACCCCTTGTTGATTATCGCCGTTTTCATCGTCTGTTTTTTGGCAATCCACCCGTTTCAGGATGGAAATGGTCGCCTGTCGAGGGCTTTGACCACTTTTTTGCTCCTCAAATCTGGCTATCTCTACGCTCCGTACAGCTCGCTGGAAGCCGTCGTTGAACAGGAAAAAAAGGACTATTACCTCGCCTTGCGGCAAACGCAGACCACGCTGAACTTCCCGCAGCCCAATTGGCAGGCATGGATAATTTTCTTTTTGAAAACCCTCAAACGCCAAAAGGACAACCTCGATGTCAAAATCGCCCGGGAGCAAATTTTGCTGTCGAACCAAAACCAGACCGCCGACCTCATCCTCCTTTTAATGAAAGAACGGGGGCGGCTGACCATCGGCGAACTGGAAAAACTGAC
>JANOQP010000713.1:0-3667 GCA_031414895.1 Saprospirales bacterium | reverse complement strand
CAAAGCGGGCAGGAACGCCCGCTTTCGTTGAAAAAAGCTGTTCATAACAAACAATTTAAGTAAAAAATGGAAAATGGAATCGGTGGGTTTTGGAATAATTGTTCGCGAAACCTACGAGACGGGCGGGGGTTTGGATTTTGGGGAGGGAAAATTTTCGGCGCACCGCGCACCAATTTTCAACACATTGGCATAAAGTATTCATGGCTTTTGGATGATCCCCATGTTGCTGTGCGCTTAAGTGATGAAAAAAAAATCGTGACCATTTAGACCAAGCCCCGCTGGGGCTGCCACCTAAACAGGCACTGCATTTTTATCTGCCCCTCACGGCCACCCCTTTCCATTTTTTCTTCCCAATGAAAACAATCGCCGAGTAATCATAAACCGTTTCACTCATTCCGTCGCTCGCTTTTTCAGGCTTTATCATGATGCGGATGCGATCGCCAGCGGCATTTTCAGAGAGGCAGAGGAAAGAGCCGTTGGCCTGTTTTTCAGGCTCTGTCCACGGAAAAACACGCGCTTTTTCTTCCCCGATATCTTCCAAAACAATCATTTGCAAGCCCTCCGAAATCGTCATTGTCCAAAAAGGCTCTGTTCCCGAACAGATAAAATTGAAGGGCAGACAAAGGTTTTCGGCAGAAATCCCGCTCATGGAATCGATTTTTTCAACAGAAATCACGTCGTCAAAAGAGGCCGCATGGCCCCCGCTCGATTTTCCCAACAAATTTCCAGAAAGGATTGCGTAGGAAGGCTCACCATCAAAATGGACTGGCTCGGTGACCTCTTTTGCTTTTTTTGCCAAAAGCCCGGTTTTGTCCTCTATCCAATAGGTTTTTCCCGTCGCGCAATCGGTCAATGTGCGCCGCTCGTCGCCGATTCGGACGATGCCCGTGAAGGTTTGGCTGGCAGCCGGACGGGCGAGCGATTTTGGGCCGTCCGTTTTTGAACCGGGTGGGGCCGGGGCCGGGGCCGGTTTCGAGGTGTCGGTGCAGGCGAAAAAGAGCAGAATTACGGCAATCGTCATGCCGATTTGGGAGGATTTTAGCATCGTTTATGTGTTTTAAAATTTGAGTTTTAGGCAAGCGAAGGTAAAAATAGGGGCAATTTTTGGCGAAAACCACGGCATTTTTTCAACCATTTATGACCCGCAACAAAATCTGCCGCACCTTTTCGACACCCGTCGAAGCCGCTTCATCGACGATGACCAGGTTTTTCATCAATTTCAGTTCGTGGTTCATCTGTGGGCGCGGGTCCACATAAAAAACGGGGATGTTCACCTCGCAAAGGCCCATCAATCCAGCAGCCGGATAGACCTGCAACGACGTGCCGACGACCATGAAAATGTCGGCCCGGTACGCCAAAACGGAGGCTGCCTCGAGCATTGGGACGGCCTCGCCAAACCAGACGATATGGGGTCGCCATTGGCCTCCGTCGGGTGCTTTGTCGCCCCGGATTATATCGCCGTCCCAATCGGAGACCAGTTTTTCATTATGGACGGAGCGCACTTTGCGCAATTCCCCGTGGAGGTGCAGCACTTTTGCAGAACCGGCACGTTCGTGCAGATCGTCCACATTTTGGGTGATAATGGACACATCAAAATCCTTTTCGAGCTCGACCAAAGTCAGGTGGCCGTCGTTCGGCTCGACGGTCAAAAGCTGCCGACGGCGTTGGTTGTAAAATTCCAAAACGAGGTCGGGATTTTTGCGCCAGCCCTCCGGCGTGGCAACATCCTCGATGCGGTGGTTTTCCCAAAGCCCGTCCGAATCGCGGAAGGTCTTGATGCCGCTTTCGGCGGAAATGCCGGCACCGGTCAGGACGACAAGTTTTTTCTTCATGTTTTAAGATTTCTTGGGCCAAATTTTCAAAAAAAACATGGTCATTCGTGCCTGTTTTTTTGGGGATTGCCGGATATTGAGGGATGTGACCCAAAGTCACCCCCTCACTTTTCCCCATTTTTTCGCCTAACCAACACCAACTTTATGCTCACCGACGCAGAAATCGCGCAGCAAGTCGCCCTCCGCCCCATCGCCCATGTCGCCCAAGAAATGGGCATTCCCGACGAAGATGTGATTCCCTACGGGAAATACAAGGCCAAAATTGCCATACAGGATTTGGATGAAAATAAGGTTCGGCAGTCAAAATTGATACTCGTGACCGCAATTACCCCAACAAAAGCGGGCATCGGCAAAACGCTCACCTCGGTCGCGCTCTCGCAAGGGCTGCGCAAAATTGGCAAAAAAACCGTCCTCGCGTTGCGCGAACCGTCGCTCGGCCCCTGTTTCGGGATGAAGGGCGGCGCGGCGGGCGGCGGTTGGTCGCAGGTGCTGCCGATGGAGGACATCAACCTGCACTTTACGGGCGATTTTCACGCCATCACGTCGGCAAACAACACGCTTGCGGCCCTGATGGACAACTATCGGTATTTCAACCAGGGCAACCCGGAATCGCTCAAAACCATCCTTTTTAAGCGCGTTTTGGACGTAAATGACCGTCAATTGCGCTTCATGGCCAGCGGATTGAACGGTTCGCCGAACGGCATCCCGACCGAAATCGGCTTTGATATCACCGCCGCGAGCGAGCTAATGGCGATCCTCTGCCTCGCAAAAAATCAAGACGACCTGCGGCAGCGACTGGCAAATATCCTCCTCGGATACACCTATTCGGGCCGGCCTTTTTTCGCGAAAGACCTAAAAGTGGAGGGTGGGCTCACTGTTTTGATGAAAGATGCGCTGCTCCCGAACCTCGTCCAGACCATCGAAGGAGGCCCGGCGTTTGTCCACGGCGGCCCTTTTGCGAACATCGCGCACGGCTGCAACTCCCTTTTGGCGACCAAAACGGCCATGCAATACGGCGATTATGTGGTCACCGAGGCCGGGTTCGCCAGCCATCTCGGCGCGGAAAAATTCATGAACATCAAATGCCGCATCGGCGAGATCCAGCCGGCGATGTCGGTCCTCGTCGCGACCTTGCAGGGCATCAAACAGAACGGCGGCATCAGCGACAAAATCACCAAAGAACCCAACCTCGACGGCATCAAAAAAGGCCTCCGCGACCTCGAACGCCACCGCTCAATTTTGCAAAATTTTGGGCAAACAGTCCTCGTCGCCCTGAACCGCCATTTTTCGGACACGGAGGGAGAACTTGATTTTGTCCGCGATTGGTGTGCCGACCGAGACTGCCATTTTGCTGTCCACGAAGGCTTTGCCAAAGGCGGCGATGGGGTCATCGAACTCGCCCAAAAAGCGGTCGAAATTTGCGAAAACCCTGCGAAACCAATCAATTTCACCTATGAACTGACCGATTCGACCGAGGTGAAGATCCAAAACATCATCACGAAAATCTACGGCGGCGAGGGCGCGGAACTCGGCCCAAAAGCAAAATCAGCCATGAAAAAAATAAAGGAAATGGGCCTCGAAAACCTGCCCGTTTGCATGGCGAAGACCCAATATTCGTTCACCGACGACGCGGCGAAAAGCGGCCTCGACGGCGGTTTCACCATCCGGGTGGACGATATCGTCATCAACCACGGGGCCGGTTTTTTGGTCGCCGTCTGCGGCGATATGATGCGGATGCCGGGGCTGCCAAAAGAGCCGCAAGCGATGCACATCGATCTGGTGGGAGGGAAGGTTGTTGGGTTGAGCTGAACGGGAAATGCTATTTCAAGATCCAA
>JANOQP010000712.1:0-10811 GCA_031414895.1 Saprospirales bacterium | reverse complement strand
GCTAAAAACAACGCGATTTCGGGTATTTCTATCAACATTTCGCCCCGCTGGGGCTGGCCGACAACCAGTCAAACCACATTTTACAACATTAAAATTACACCATAATTATGAAAAGAATTTTCCAATCCTTTTTGCTCCTGTTCGCGTTCGCGGCGCAGGCGCAAGTGGCAAGCTACCCCTTCACGGGCAACGCCAACGACGCGCTGGGCAACCATGCCGCCGTCCACGCCGCACAGCTGACGGCGGACCGCCACGGCTGGGCCAACAATGCCTTCCTTTTTGACGGCACACAGTCCTATTTGGAGGCGCCGAACAAGGCCGCGCTCAATTCGGCGAACGCGACCATCAGTTTTTGGATCAAACCGACCGCTTTGCCCGTGTCTGGCGAGGGCTATATCATCTCCAACGGCGGTTGGCAAGGGCGCGCAAAGCTCTCTTTCCCGTCGCACGGGAAGGTGGTTTTCACGACGCATTCGGGCGGCGCGTGCTGTTCCGACCTCGATTCGGGGACGCCGCTGGCCATCGGCGCATGGTCGCACGTCGTGGCGACGCACGATGGGACGACCGATGCGCTTTATGTGAACGGCGTTTTGGCGA
Organism: Saprospirales bacterium; assembly: GCA_031414895.1. Taxonomy (GTDB): domain Bacteria; phylum Bacteroidota; class Bacteroidia; order Chitinophagales; family Saprospiraceae; genus JANOQP01. The sequence goes on along the minus strand of JANOQP010000712.1, from coordinate 10,214 downwards.
ACTCAAAACTTGCCTCGGGGCCTCTGGATGCGACAACCGCGCCGCTCGGCATCGGCTTTGACGCAATCGACAAGGCCAACTATTTCAACGGCGCGATCGACGAGGTTTTGATTTATGGCAATGCGCTTTCTGCGGTGCAGGTCGCGGCTTTGTACGCTGCGCAAAACACCGCGCCGACCGTTGCGCAGGGCGCGGTGGCGCAATATCATTTCACCAAAAACACGCTCGACGGCAGCGGTTTGGGCAACCACGCGACGGCAAAAGGCGGCGCATTGGTGACCGACCGGTTTGGTTTTGGCGCGGCGGCGTTTGCTTTTGACGGTTCGACGGAGGTTTTGGCGGCCAATTCGGCGGCGATGAACTCGGATTACGCGACGGTCAGTTTTTGGGCGAAGCCCAATTCGCTCCCCGCGTCTGGCGAAGTCTTCTTGCTCTCGAACGGCGGCTGGCAGGAGCGTTGGAAAATCTCGCTCCCCGACCACGGTAAAGTGGTCTGGACGACCAATAATTCGTCGGGCATCTCCGACATGGACGCGGGCGGCGGCAACGAACTCGCTGTCGGAAAATGGTCGCACGTCGTCATGGTGCACGACGGGGCGAAAGACCGGATCTACATGAACGGCGTCCAAGTTGCCGAAAAAACGGTCACCGGGACGATGAACTCGACCACAAAACCGCTCGGCATCGGCTTCAACCCAATCGACGGCGGCAACTGGTTCGACGGCACGATGGATGAAGTGGTCGTTTTCAATTATGCCCTTTCGCCGATTGAAATCACGGCATTGAACCTGTTACAGGCCACTTTTCCCGGCACCAACTCGAACCTCGTGGCCGATTATTCTTTGAACGGCGATGGGAAGGACGGCTCGCAATTTGGGAACGAAGCTTTTTTGTCCGGCGGGATCGTCAAGAACCGGCACGGCTGGGGCTCAAATGCGTTGGAGGGCAATGCATTTGCAGCCAATTCGGTGGCCTTGCAAAGCGATTACACGACCATCAATTTTTGGGTGAAACCCAATTCGTTCCCGCCATCGGGCGAGGTCTTTTTGTTCTCAAACGGCGGTTGGCAGGAGCGGCTTAAAATCTCGCTGCCCGACCACGGAAAGACCGTTTTCACGACGCATTCGGGCGGCGCGTGCTGTTCGGACATGGATTCGGGCACACCGCTGACGATTGGCGCATGGACGATGGTGACGATGACGCACGACGGCGCGAAGGACATCATCTATTTCAACGGCGCGAAAGTGAACGAAAAAGCCGTCACCGGGAAGCTCGATAAAACAAAGCACCCGCTCGGCATCGGCTTCGACCCGATTGATAATGGCGGGTATTTCGACGGCTTGATGGACGATGTGCAGGTTTATAAAGTGGCGCTCGATGCCGCAGCGATTGCCGCACTTTTTGCTGCGCAAAACCCGGCACCGGTGGTCGGTGGCACCTTGGTGGCCGATTATAATTTCAACGGAAATACAACCGACGCGACGGCCTATCAAAACCATGCCTTTTCCGACGGGGCACAGCTTGCCGACGACCGTTTTGGCAAAAAAAACAGGGCCTATTCGTTCGATGGGGCGGACGATTTTGTGGGCGCCGACAACTCGGCACAGCAAAATTCTGCATTCACCACCATCAGTTTTTGGGTGAAACCGGCTGCTTTTCCGGCTTCCGGCGAGGTCTATCTTTTGTCGAACGGCGGTTGGCAGTCGCGCTGGAAAGTCTCGATGCCCGACCACGGGAAGCCGGTTTTCACGACGCATTCGGGCGGCGCGTGCTGTTCGGATTTGGACAGTGGCACGCCACTCGTTTTGAACACATGGACGCACGTCGCGATGACGCACGACGGCGCGAAGGACATTATCTATTTCAACGGCGTGAAAGTGAACGAAAAAACCGCCGTCGGCAACCTCGACCCGACGACCCACCTGCTCGGTATCGGCTTCGATCCGATCGACTTTGGCGGCTATTTCAATGGCTCGCTCGACGAGGTTCTGATCTACAATGTGGCCCTCGATGCCGCCGCGATTGCCGCGCTTTATGCCGCGCAAAACACGCCACCCGTCTCGACGGACACCGAAGCACCTTCCGCGCCGCTCAATTTGGCGGGAGCGGTTTTCAATACGGACATCTACCTTTCGTGGAATGCCTCGACCGATAATGTGGCCGTCACCGGGTACAATATTTATCGAGATGGGGTGAAAGTCAGGACGGTCGCCGCAAACTCCTCCGTTTTTTATTTCCTTGCGGAACTCACCAAATATCAATTTGGGGCCAGTGCGGTCGATGCCGAGGGCAACGAATCGCTGATCTCCTACCTCAACATAACCACCGGCACCGATGCCACGCCCGACGTGACACCGCCGACCGTGCCGACCAATTTGGCCGCCTCGACGGGTGCGAACAGCGTCCTTTTTTCATGGGACGCATCGACGGACGACACGTTCGTGGACGGTTATGTAATCTCGCTCGACGGCGTGGTTTTCGACACGGTGCCGGGTTCGCAACTGTCTGTTTTCATCGGCGGATTGGTGCCGAGCACGCCTTATTCGCTCGATATTTACGCTTTTGACCTCGTTTTCAACAAATCTGCGGTCGGTTCGCTCGACGTGATGACCGACGTGGCAATCGTCACCGCCGAGGCCGGCATGGTCGCTTATTACCCGTTTGAGGGGAACGCGAACGACGCGACCCCTTATTTAAATCATGGCGTTATCGGCGGCAACCCGACCTTTGTCACGGCCAACCACCCGAACGGTGGGGCCGGTTTGAAGGCCATCAAATTTGACGGTGCGCAAGATTCTGTCCTCGCGCCGAACGCGGTTCAGTTGATTTCCGATTACACGACCGTTTCCTTTTGGATCCGGGTGGACGAAATCAACATCAACGACGGCGAAGCGTATATTTTGGACTTCGGCCATTGGAGCGAACGTTGGAAAATCTCGCTCCCGCAACACACCAAAATCGTTTGGACGACGGTGAGCCACAATGCCAATTTTGCGCAGCTCATCAGCGACATGGACTGCGGCGGCGGCAACGAGCTGGTGCCCAGTTTTTGGTGGCACGTCACGATGGTCCACGACGGCACGAACGATTTGATCTATATCGGCGGCCAACTCGTCGCGACCAAACCGACGACCGGCAACCAAATGAACGTCACGGGCCGACCGCTCGGCATGGGCAACAACCCCATCGAGGGTGGCCAATATTTCAACGGCGCGCTCGACGAGCTCAAAATTTACAACAAATCATTGACCGCTGCCGAGATCTCGCAACTTTTCACGACCGGATCGACGGGCATCAACGACCTCGCCTTTAATGGTTTGAAAGGTTTGGTGAAAGATGTTTTCCCGGTCCCGGCGACCGAAACGGTATTCGTGGAACACGCTTTTGACGGCAAACAGCCGCTCGATGTGCGCGTTTTTGACGTATCGGGTCGCCAAATCGATGATGTCCGTTTCGATAAAAATGGCATCCCGGCAGGGCAGTTTTCGGTGAAAGTCGGGGAATACCCGCAGGGGGCCTATTTTTTGAACTTCGTTTTGGGGGGCAAAAATTTGGGTTCGGTGAAGTTTGACAAGAAGTAAGGCTTTCAACACATGGTCACATAGGGCTGCACATAGACCACATAGGGTTTTCGATAAAATCCGGGTGGTCTATGTGTTGCTCCATGTATCTATGTGTTAAAAAAAATTCCAAAAAATGGCAGCGCGATTCCGAGAAAACCCCATCATCAAAACCAGCGACATCCAACCGAGCCGACCCGATTTGGTCGTCGAATGCGTCCTAAACCCCGGCGTGTTTTTTTTTGAAAACAAAACATGGCTCGTCCTCCGCGTCGCCGAGCGGCCCGTGCAAAAAGAGGGCTTTATAGCCTTCCCGATCATCAACGAGAACGGCGGCCTCGACATCCTCGAATTTTCAAAATCCGACCCCGACCTCGATTTGAGCGATGCGCGGATGGTCAATTACAAAAAGAAAACCTACCTATCGACCATCTCGCACCTGCGGCTCGTGTGCAGCGACGATGGGCGCAATTTTTACGAACCCGATGATTTTCCGACAAAAATCCACGGTACCGGCCCGCTCGAAACGTATGGTATCGAGGATTGCCGCGTCGCCAAAACCGGCGATGAATTTCACCTGACATTTACCCAAGTTTCCGAAAACGGCGTGGGCGTGGGCCTCATGCGGACGCGCGATTGGCGCAATTTCCGTAGCGACGGCATGATCTTGCCGCCGCACAACAAGGATTGCGCACTTTTCGAGGAAAAAATCGGGGGCAAACATTTCTGCCTCCACCGCCCGTCGGGCATCGGGCTGGGCGGCAATTTCATCTGGCTGGCCGAGTCGCCCGACGGGTTGCATTGGGGCAACCATAAATGCCTTTTGAAAACCCGTCCGGGGATGTGGGACTGCGCCCGGATTGGCGCGGGCGCGTCGCCGATACGCACGCCGGATGGTTGGCTGGCGATTTATCACGGGGCAGATTTTGAAAACAGGTATTGCCTCGGCGCGGTGCTTTTTGATTTAAACGACCCGTCGAAAGTGCTGGGCCGGTCGGTCGAACCGCTTTTTGAGCCTGTCGCCGATTATGAAAAAACGGGCTTTTTCGGGAACGTCGTTTTCACGAACGGCCACCTCGTCGATGGCGATGAACTGACGGTCTATTACGGCGCGTCGGACGAGGTGATCTGCGGGGCGCGGTTTTCGATAAAAGCTATTTTGGGAAGTTTTCACCACCAAGGGCGTAAGGGTGCAAGGTTCACTTAGTGCTGCCTTGCGCCCTTACTTTCTATGTGGCAAATCGATTTTAAACAACCTTTCATGTCAAACAAACTACAAACCGAAATCTCATTCTTCAAAAACCACCCGCTCCCGATGCGGATGCTGCTCCTGACCAACCTGATCTACGGCCTCGTGATGCCCATCATCGAGCTGTTCATCGGGGCGTACATCATGCGCAATTCGTCCGATTTGAGCCTCGTCGTCATCTTCCAATTGGCGGTCTATACGGGCATCCCGGCGACCTTTATGATCAACGGTTTTTTGCTCAACCGCGTCCCGATCTCGCGGCTTTATTCGCTGGGGATGCTGCTTTCGGGCGTTTCGATGACGGCGATGATGATGCTCGACAAATTGAGCACGGCGGGCGTTTTTGTGGCGGGGCTGATAATGGGGTTGTCGTTCGGCTTCTTTTGGGCCAATCGCGATTTCCTCGCGCTCAACACGACGAAGGACTCGAACCGCAACTATTACTACGGCATCGAGACGTTTTTTTACACGTTCACGGGCATCGGCGTGCCGTTGGCGGCTGGCGCGTTCATCGCGGGGGCCGAAAAACAGGGCTGGTTTGGCGGCAACGTGAACGTCGCGTACTATATTTTGACGGCCTTTGTGTTCACTTTGGCGGTTTTTGCGTCCATTTTGGTGCACCGGGGCAATTTTCAGAACCCGAAGCGCGCGCCCTTCCTCTTTTTAAACTTCGACAAACTCTGGAAAAAAATGCTCGGCCTCGCCGCGCTGAAAGGCGTTGCGCAGGGCTATATCGTCACCGCGCCGACGATGCTCGTCATGACCTTGGTGGGAAAAGAAGGCTCGCTCGGCCTGATCCAGGGCATCGCGGCGGCGGTTTCGGCGGTGCTTTTGTACGTCCTCGGACGGGTGACAAAACCGGGGCACCGCCTCCAAATTTACGGCATCGGCTGCGGGCTTTTCGTGCTGGCCGCGCTGTTCAATGCGGGGCTTTATTCGGCGACGGGCGTGATATTGTTCATGGTGAGCCTGCTTTTTGCGCGGCCGCTTTTGGACATCGCCTATTTTCCGACCCAGTTAAAAGTGATCGACGCAGTCGCCAAAAAAGAGGGGCGCAACGAGTTTGCCTATATTTTCAACCACGAAATCGGGCTTTACCTCGGTCGTCTTTTTGGCTGCGGGCTGTTCATCTTTTTGGCGAGGTATGTGAGCGATTATGTCGCGCTGCGTTACGCGCTTTTGGCCATCGCGGTCGTGCATTTCATGGGTTGGTTCATGATGCGGAATATTTTGGGGGAGAAGGAAATGGCGTGATTCAAATTTTCCAATCCTCCAACTTTATGCCCTTCAACCGGCTGAAATGGGTCGTATTGTTGGTCACCATGACCAACTTGTGGGCAACGGCCGTCGCGCCGATGAGCAAATCAAAATCGTCGATAAGGTTGCCCGCTTTTTTCATCCGGGCCTTTTCCTCGGCATAAATGTCAATGGCATCCGCAATGGGGACTGTCGTGATTCTTGAAATGAACACATCTACAAGGGTGTTCCGCTTGGTCGGGTTATCGCTCCCGGCTGCGCCATATTTCAGTTCGGCGACCGTGATTTCGGATATAAAACAGTTTGCCCAGCCTGCGCGGTCAATCTTGTTTTCTATATCAAAAAGCCCTTTGAAGTAATAAATACAGATGTTCGTGTCGAGCAAATAGCCGTTCATAGGGCCTCAATTTGACGGGTGAAATTGCGGCTGCCACGGATTCGCTCAACCAAAGTATCAGCTGGTTCGGCATCGTCCCATGCCCCAAACAGCGATTTCGGCATTTCACTGGCAAAAAAATGGGTCGCCCGGTCATAATTGCCAATCAACCCTTTGCCGCGGAGTGCCATTCCCTGTTTTTCGGGGTCATGGAGGATGACGGTGCCGCCCAAAAGTGCGCCGCCTTCTGAAACCGGATTGCCCAAAAGCACCCATTCGTTCGGGTAGAGCCGACGGATTTCATCGACGGCCAAAAAGCCTTCCGGGTGGACTGTCTTGCCGTTGCTTTTTTTTGGAACGCCCTTTTTTGGGGGCACTTCGACGGATTGCACGAAGTCAAGGCTTTTGACAAATGCAATCAGTGCATCGATTTTTTCCCGTTCAGTTTCCTTGAACCGGATGGAATAAGTTGCCGTCCCAAAAGCTGTATTGCTCATCAGTAAAGAATTTTAACTGCACAAAGATATGATTTTTCAAAAAAAACAGACCCTCGCCGCCCTCCTCCTCGCCGCCCTTTTCGCCTGCAAGACCCCCACCCTATTCCAGCCAACGGGCGCGAAAATCACCCAAATCGCCGTTCCGCGCATCGAAAAAATGCCGCGCCAGCCCCAGCCCTACAAGTTCAAGGACTGGAAACAGGCTGCCCTCGACTTCGACCGCATCGCCTATAATTATGGTGAAAAAGGCGAATTTTTCCCAATTATTTGGGACGACCCGGCAAAAAGGAACGGTTTCAACCAATCCACTTTTGGCCTTTACACCGCGCTCGGCGATGTCCGCGAGGGCGCGAAAGTGAACAACGGCGAGAACCACGAGGCCCTCGGCTCGCTCGGCTCCATCCTCACCAGCACGATGATGGGCATCGACAAAAGCGACCAAAACGGGCGCAATTATGTGGCCATGTCGAAGAACTATTTCAACCGCGAGAACGGCTGGAACATCGTCATGAACTTCACGAGCAAGGACGCGCATATCGGCGGCGGATACGGCAACGATTGGTGGTACGATGTGCTCAACAACGTCCTTTTTTACGCCATCGGCGACCAATATCCCGACGAGCGGGGCTATTCCGAGCTGATGCGCACCATCGCCGACCAGTTTTACCGCTCCGATTCCGTGATGGGGAAAAATTACAGCTACTCGTTTTTTGACTATAAAAATAGGTGGCCGGAGAAAAACCATATCCCGGCGCAAGAGGATTGTGCCGCCGGGTATGCCTTTATTTTGAACGCGGCCTATATCAAATTTGGGGATGAAAAATACCTCCGCGCCGCCAAAAACGCCCTAAAAGTCCTCGAAAGCCAAAAGGAAAACCGCTCATATGAGATCCTGATGTCATTCGCGCCGTACATGGCCGCGAGGATGAACGCCGAAAACGGGGCAGATTTTGATGTCCAAAAACTGATGAACTGGTCGTTCGACGGCGATGCTGTGGGGCGCGTCGGTTGGGGCGTTTTGGCCGACAATTGGGGCGGCTACGACGTGTCGGGCATGATGGGCAGCACGGTGGACATGGGCGGCTACGGCTTCGCGATGAACACCTTTCAGCTCGCTTGGCCGCTCACCGCGATGGTCCGATATGACCAGCGATATGCCCGCGCCGTCGGCAAATGGATGCTCAACGCCTCCAATTCTGCCCGCTTTTTTTACCCCGATGAAATGCCCGATTCGCTCCAGGCCCTGCCCGCGCGGAAATCCATCGCAAAAGGCGTGATCGCCTACGAGGGTTTTATCAAAAGCTCCAACCATCCGCAGTTCAAAAATATCACGCCTTTTGCGCAGGGCGACGGCCCACTTTGGGCGCCGGGGATGCCCATCGAGACCATGTTTTCGATTTATGGGAGCGGGCAAGTTGGCTTTTTCGGCGCGACCATCGAGCCGACGAACGTGGATAAAGTGCTGAAAATCAACTGTTTGGCCACCGATTTTTTCAAAAAAGGGAAAGCATGGCCGACCTTCCTTTTTTACAACCCTTTTTCCGAAACGAAAAAAATTGTGTTCGATGCCGGCCCCAAAAAGGTCGATATTTATGACACCGTGAGCCGCCAGGTTTTGCGGCGAGGCGTTCGCGGCATGGTCAATTTTGACCTCGCGGGCGATGCGGCGCGGGTCTTGGTGCTGATCCCGGCGGGCAGTTCTTTTGAAAAAAAGAACGGGCAATTGATGGCGGGCGGCGCGGTCGTGGATTTTTTGAGGTGAACTCCCCCCATTTTTCAGACCTTTGAATTCAGAACCATCCGCTATGCGCATCAAAATCCGCAATTTCGGCATCGCCCGCGAAATCTGTGGCGGCTCGGTGATCGAACTTGAACTGCCCGAAAACACGACCTCCGACGAGCTAAAAACCCGGCTTGGGCAACTTTTTCCGAGGCTCGCGGGGCTAAATTCGTTCTTGTTGGCCGTAAATTCCGAATATTCGGACGCGCAGACCGTCATCCGCAAGGGCGACGAAATTGCGGTCATCCCGCCCGTGAGCGGTGGGTAATTTGTCTGAACTATGATTTTTTATGATTTCTATGATTTTTGAGAATCAGAACAATCATAAAAATCATACAAAATCACCGTTCAGATAATTACCGTACTTATCCAATTATCTACTGATGAAAATCGACCTAAAAATCACAGACAACCCGCTCGACATTTTGGTCTGCACCGATTTTGCGGCATCCCCGGCGAGCGGCGGGACGGCCATTTTCGTTGGCACCGTCCGCGATGCGACGCGGGGGAAAAAGGTTGTCCGCCTCGAATTTGAGGCATACGAAAAAATGGCGCTCCTCGAACTCCAAAAAATCGCCGAACGGGCCTTTGAAAAATGGCCGCTCCTTGCCATTTCGATCCACCACCGGGTCGGGGTTTTGGCCATTGGCGAAGCGGCGGTCGTCATCGCGGCAAGTGCGGCGCACCGGGACGCGGCGTTCGATGCCTGCCGTTTTGCGATCGACACTTTGAAAAAAACGGTGCCAATTTGGAAAAAAGAGGTGTTCGAGGATGGTGAAATTTGGGTCGCTGCGCACCCGTGAACCTGGTTGCGGGCTGCTTTTAAACGTGCTTAAAAAGCACCTCGAACCCGGCGGCGAAGACCAAAACCGCCGTCAAACGCCGCACCAAAACGAGGCTGAACCACGCCTGACTTGCCCGCGAACCTACCTGCCCGCCAATAAAAACAGCCACGCAAAGCAGCCCGATCCGCTGCCAGTTGAGATTTTCCGGGAAATTGGAAAGCTGCCCGGCGATGCCCGCGCCCGAATTTGCGAGGATGAAAACGCTGGCCGCCGCCGCGATGTTCCGGGCAGAGCCCCAACGAAAAAAGTGCAGGATTGGCGATAAAAAGATGCCGCCGCCGATGCCGACCATGCCCGAAAGCAGGCCGATTGTTCCGCCAAAAAGGCCGTCGCGGATTGATTTTTGGGGTGAAAACTCGGCATTGTCGGCCATTTTTGGCTGTACCCAGAGAAACAGCGCGGCCAAAACAAGGCTCGTGCCGAGGAGCAAAAAGAAGGCCTGCTCCCCTATTTTCAGCCACGCACCGAGGTACGCCATCGGGACGCTGGCGAGGAGCAGCGGCAAGGTCTTGGGGAGGTCGAGTTGTTTTTTTTGGAAAAAAATGGCCGCTCCACCGGTCACGACAATGATGTTGCAGAGCAGGGCCGTGAGCCGTATTTCCGAAAAGGGCAGCCCGGCCACGGCCAAAAGCGCGATATAGCTCGACCCG
>JANOQP010000711.1:0-7364 GCA_031414895.1 Saprospirales bacterium | reverse complement strand
AATCACAGTTCAGACAATCACAGCAATCAAAAAAATCACCGTTCAGACACCGACCATCGCCATCCCCCGGAACCGTTTCATCTGTTCGGGGTTCCCAAAAACGACGATATGCGTGTCGGGCAGGAGGCTCGTTTGTACGGGCGGGTTCAAAAAATATGCGCCTTTTGGGTCGCGGATGGCCACGATCGGGATGCCGCAATCGGCCACGAGGCGGCTTTGTTCGATGGTCCGGCCCTGATATTTTGGGAGGAGGTCTTTGACGGCAAGTTCCTCGAACACGACATTTTCCGGCCCCATGTTTGAAATCAGGTTAAAAAATTCCACCAGATCCGGCTTTTTGACGAGCGTGGCCATGTAAAAACCGCCGATCCGCTCCGGCATCACGACGTGGTCGGCCCCGGCTCGGAGGAGCTTGGTTTCGTCCACCTGTCGGTTGGCGCGGCAGATGATCCGCAGCTTCGGGTTGAGCTGCCGGGCAGTGATGACGATGAAGATGTTGTCGGCATCATCGGGCAGGGTGATGACGATATTGGCGGCGCGCTCGATGCCGGCCTCCATCAAAAATGCCTCTAGCGTCGCGTCGCCCTCCACATAAAAATAATCGGATGTCTCGGTCAGCGACTGGATTTTTTCGGCATTTTGTTCAATGACGACGAACTGGTTGGCCTGTTTCGAGAGTTCCCGCGTGACCTCCATCGCGTGTCGGCCAAAACCGCAGACGATGGTATGGCCTTTCAATTTTTGTATTTTTTCGAGCATCCGGTACGAGGTGATGAGTTTGGAAAAACCGCCCTCGGTGAAGATATGGGCGATGGTCGAGATGGCGTAGGTGAACAGGCCGAGGTTGAAAATGATGAGGATCGTGGTGAAAAACCGGCCCATTTGGCTCAATTTGAACACCTCGCCGTAGCCGACCGAGGCCAGCGTGATGATCGTCATATAATACGAGTCAAAAAGGCTCGCCCCTTCGATGATCATATAGCCAACGGTGCCGATGGCCGTCATCAACAGTACGAGTGCGAGGGCCGTGCGAAGCCTTTTGACCGTCTGCCGAATGCGCTCGAAACGGTGCCGCCCGTCGCCGCTGACCTTCGGCAAAAAGAAAAGATAGACAAATATCCGGAGAAAAGAGTTGAGGTGCATGGGTCAAAAGTAGCTTTTTTGGCCATGAAAAACGCCCGCTCACTGCGCCGCCACGACGATGTTTTTCAGCGCGGCCCAAACATTTTCGGCGACAATCTTGTGGCCGGCCGCCGTCGGATGGATGCCGTCCTTTTGGTTGAGGTCGACCTCGCCACCGACATTTTCGAGCAAAAAAGGGATGAGGGCGCACTGGTTTTCACGGGCCAGTTCGGGGTACATTTTTTGAAAGTCGGCGGCGTATTTTTTGCCGAGGTTCGGCGGTGCCTGCATCCCGGCGAGGACGAGTTTGGCCGCCGGATATTTGGTTTTTACGGCCGTCAAAATGTGCTGCAAGTTTTGCTTTGCAATATCGACGGGCAGGCCGCGAAGGGCATCGTTGCCGCCAAGTTCCAAAATAAAAATATCGATTGGTTGCTTCAAGACCCATCCGATCCGGCTTTTTCCGTCGGCGGTCGTGTTGCCGCTCACGCCCGCGTCGGTCACTTTATAGGCGAGGCCGAGGCTGTCGAGCCTTTTTTGGATTAATGCCGGAAAACCCTGTTCGGGCGAAAGCCCATAGGCCGCCGTCAGGCTGTTGCCGAAAAACAGGATCGCTTTTTTGTCGATGGTTTTTTCGGTTCCGGGCGTTTTTTCAATAGTTGTTTCGCTATTGGGTTGCTTGACGGAGTTATTGTTTTTACACGAAATGATGAACGCGGTCAAAAGAAAAACAGAGAAAAAAGTACGACGGGATATTCGGTTCATTTTTGAAAAAATTGAAATGGAATCGAGGTCAAGTGAGGGGGTGACTTTAAGTCACCCCCTCACTTATCAATGGATAATTTGTGAAAATTGGTGCAATTTGTGGCAAAACAGATGTGAACATCACTTTTTCTCGCCCGCCTTCACCTTATAATAATGTACGCCCGCGCCAAAGACCCAGCCTTCCTTGCCGCGTTTCGTGCGAATCTTGACCCAATGATCTTTCACCGCGGGCAGGTCGTAGGCGAGGCTGAGCTCTTCTTCCCAGTCCGTTTTTTGGTTCAAAAAAGTGACCTCCTCGTATAGTTTCAGCTTATCGACCGAGCCGGATTTTACGCCCGGTTCTTTGCGGACCTTCAACCCTTCGACCGTGCCGTAAAGCACCGTCCGGTTTTGCACAACGGTCTGCGGGGCAGATGGTTGCGGCGCGGCGGTCGAGTTTTGGACGGGTTGGGCCGGGGCATTTTGCGGCACGGACTGCGTTTGGCTCGAACCGGGGCGGGCGACCGGGTAGCCGCCGACAGTTTGTTGCGGCGGCGGGGCGGGGGCCTGCACGGCGACCGGCTGCGGCTGAACGGCACGGACGGTGTCGCGGCGGACGGGGCGGGGGACATCAGCCTCCTCTTCGTCGGCGGTCCGTTGGGCAAGTTCCGATTTTTTGCCCGAACATTTTGAATAGGCCCAAAGGACGACGGCGAAACAAAACACCCCGATGATGAGGGTCTCGATTTTTGGCATGGCGCGCTGGCTCATATTTGTTTGTGGTTTTATATTTACCGCCAAAGGTAGAAAAAGCCGGGCGAGTGGTTTTCAATTTCCTGCCAGCGGTTTTTAAAAAATCGACCAAAAAGCAACACTTTTCCATGCACGCAGACACTTTTTACCATATCGCGCTGACGCAGACCCCGCTCGTCGGCGCAATCAATGCCAAAAATTTGGTCGCCTATTGCGGCGGCATCAGGGAGGTATTTTCGATGAAAAAAAACGACCTCATGGCCATCGAGGGCGTCGGCCCAAAGATCGCGGAGAGCATCCATGCGGGCGACGGCCTCCGGGCGGCGGAGCGCGAAATGAAACTTTTGGAGGGCACCGATATCCGCCCGGTCTTTTTTTTGAGCAACGAATACCCGCAACGGCTTTTGGGGACACATAACGCGCCGGTCTTGCTCTATTTCAACGGTTCGGACGACGGCCTTTTGCAGCACAAACGGATTATTGCTGTCGTCGGGACGCGCAAACCGACGCATTACGGCCGGCAACTTTGCGAACAGCTCATCGATGGCCTAAAAGAATACAACTGCCTGATGATCAGCGGTTTGGCGTTCGGCATCGACATCGTGGCACACAAAACAGCCGTCGAAAAAACCATGCCGACCATCGGCGTTTTGGGCCACGGACTGGGCCGGATCTACCCCGAGGACCATCGCTCGACCGCCAACCGGATGCGGGAAAATGGCGGACTGCTCACCGAGTTTTTGTTCGAGGCCGCCCCCGACCGGATGAACTTCCCGATGCGCAACCGCATCATCGCAGGCATGGCCGATGCCACCGTCGTCGTCGAAACGGCCCAAACGGGCGGCTCGATGATCACCGCAAATTTGGCCCACACGTTCGAGCGCGACGTGTTCACCTTCCCCGGACGGGTGCGCGACCCGTACTCGATCGGTTGCAATTTATTGATAAAAACTAACCGCGCCAAGCTCATCGAATCGGCCACCGACCTCGCAAAAGCGATGCAATGGGCGGGCAGCGGCGCGGCAAAACCCAAACAGGCCGCCCTGCTTTTCGACCTTTCACCGGAGGAAAGCAAGATTGCCGAGGCCCTCCGCCGCAGCCCGCGGATGAACGTGGATGACCTGCTTTTTGCAGCGGAAATGGGCGCGGAGTTCATCGGCACCGTCTCGCAAATGGAAATGAAAGGCGTGATTGTCCGTTTGCCGGGGCACCGGTACGAACTTGTTTGAGTTTCGAGTTTTGGGTCACTCGAAACTCGAAACCCAAAACTCGAAACAAAAAAAAGGCACAATCCATTGAAAATCAACGAATTGTGCCCAAATTTTTGAGGTTCCGAGCGGATTCGAACCGCTGTAGCAGCTTTTGCAGAGCTGTGCCTAACCACTCGGCTACGGAACCGAAATTGCTTAAATGCGCGGCAAAGATGGTTGCTCCGTTTTGCAAGGGCAAATTTTAGGCCATGAATTTTGAATTTTTTCTATTTTAAAATTTCAAAAAAGTAGCTAACCAATTGATTTTCAATCAATTAGGCGCATTCGGCTGGCGCGAGGTTTTACCTCGTGCCGGGTATTTTGTCGGCTGTGCCCGCTGGCGCGAGGTTTTACCTCGTGCCGGGTATTTTGTCGGCTGTGCCGACCACTCGAAACTGATTTTTGGGTTTAAACGCATCGAAGATTTTACAAAATTTTGGCAGTTGAAATTGATGGAATCAAAAGCGGAACAGTCGGCGCAGCCGACATAATATTCGGCACGAGGTGAAACCTCGCGCCAGCGGGTGAAACCTCGCGCCAGCGGGTGAAACCTCGCGCCAGCGGGTGAAACCTCGCGCCAGCGGGAAAGCAGATAACCGATTGATTTTCAATTAATTAGGCACATTTTTCACCGCTTCCGTTTCAGCCCAAACTTTTATCAAATCCGGTGCGCCGATCATGTCCCGCCACTTTTTCTTCGGGTTTTTTGAAATAAAACCCGCCAGTTCGACCTGCCTCGGCGACAGAACGGCCCCCGGCGACAGCCCCTGCCCGACGAGCGGATTGGCCCGCGCGGCCTGTGTCGAGGTCATCGGGACGAACCGCCAAACGGTCTGGGCGAGGTAATATTTCGGCTCTCGGTCGGGCCGGAAATGGCTTCTTTCGGCGACCGCGTTTTTGCCGACGACCATTTCGGCAGCTGTTTTTTCGTCCGTGTTTTTGCAAAAAACAGTGTTCGCACATCCGGCTTCGCGGCTTTTTTTCAACAGGTTTTCAAAGGAAACAACCACCGGGTCGAACGAAACCTTGACCACTTCGCGCCCGTCCATGAAACCCGGCTCGGTCGCCGCGACGCCGTCCATCGCGCCCAATTTGCCCTCGCCCGTCCAAAAACAGGACATCGAAAAGACGGCCTCGCTCGTGCCGTTTTCCGCTGCGCGAAAGTTTTTTTGCAAAAGATCGAGCCAAATGGGGACGGTTTTGCCTTGTTTTTCGAACGCAGCGATGATGCCCGTGGCGAGGCCGAGCGGCGTGTAATTGCCCGAAATGCGCGGCACGAGGTCGGCCTCTTTTTCGGCGGAAACGATGCGCACGACGGGGTTGTTCCACGCCGGTTCGCCAAATTTTTCGAGCACGCGGCGGTCGTCGCCCCCTTTATTGTTGAAAATGCAGACCGGGACAAAATACGTTTCGATGGCCTCGACGAGCAGCGGGTGGCTCAAAACGACATTCCCATATCGGGTGCAGGTTGCGCAGCCGGGGACTTCCTGAAAGAGGATGAGCAGCGGTCTTTGGCTGTCGAGCGCGGCTTTTTTTGATTGTTCCAAATCGCGGGACCAGTTCACCTTGCCGAGTTCGACGGGGTTTTCGGGCCCGATTTTGGTTGAAAAATTTTGCTCAATCAATTGATTTTCAACGGTTTGCGTGTTTTTGTTTTCAAAAAGGGAAAATTGGCCAGCGGCAAAACCAGCGGCGGCGAGGCCGGAGACAAGGAAAAGGACGAGTTTCATTTTTGAGATGGTTTTGGGCACTTTTTGGATGAGAAATACACAATTCTAAAATAACAAAGAGGCTGTCATGCTGTAAGCATCCGGCCAGGCTTTTGCACCAATTCGGATTTCAAAGGACACTTTTCGATGCTTTTTTGAAAATTCGAGCCAATATTGGGGCAGATGCTTACAGCATGACAGCGTGGTTGATTTTGAAATTGGTGCTTTTTTAAACTCAAAAAACGACTGGCTATCAAATCTTATTGACCAAAAAAACATCCGGGCGCGGACAAACGGCCCTCACTTTTTCGGCCTGAAAAACGCGACAAAGACCGCCCAACTGACCAAAATGAACCCGGCCCCTGCGACCATCGGCAACCGCGGATCAAGCCCCGCAAGATAGCCCGCGATGATCGGCGGCACGGCCTGCCCGACGGAGTTCATCGACTGATTGATGCCCATTATTTCGCCCTGCTCGGTCGCATCGGCCTGCGCGGAGACGGCGGTCGTCAGGTTTGGCGCACTAATCCCCTGAAAAATGGCGATGAACGGCTGCACCGCCCAGATCCACGCGAGGCTCGGCGGCACCAGCACCAGCCCGACGAAAACGGCCAGCCCGAGGAGCGACCATTTCAGGATTTCGTGGGGCGTATATAAAGGTGTCAGCCGCCGGACGATCACCGCTTGCGCGACGACGAGCCAAAGCCCCGTCCAGGCGAACGTGATGCCGAGCATTTTGATGGACGTGTTGAACTCGCGGATGCAATAGACGGAGAAAAATTGGGTGAAAAAATTGAAGCCGAGCGTGCTGAAAAGCGCGACCAGCAAAATCGTGCGGAGGTTCGGCAGCGAGAACGCCTTGCCCATGTTTTTGAACCCGGCCAAAATGTTCACCTCGGTCTCGCGCGGGTTTTTGAGCGTCTCCTTGAAGACGAACTTGACGAGCAAAATATTGATGCCCGTCAAAATGGCGGTGAACCAAAACGGCGTCGCATGGTCGAACCACGAAACGAGCGACGGGTCGGCCAGCAGCCCGCCGATCGCCGGGCCGAGGATGAAACCGAGGCCGAACGCCGCGCCGACGAGGCCAAAATATTTGGGCCGCGTCTCCGGTGTCGAAATGTCGGCGAGTGCCGAAAAAACGATTGAAATATTGCCGCCCGTGAACCCCGGCAACATCCGGCTGACGAAAAGAAGCACGAGGTTTTTGCTCAAAATGGCCCAACCGAACAGCAAATAGCCCACCAAAGTGCCAAAAAGCGAGATCATCAGCATCGGTTTGCGCCCAAAACGGTCGGACAGCGCGCCCAAAATAGGCGCGCCAAAAAACTGCATGATCGGGTAGCTCGCGATCAAATAGCCGAACAAAACGGAACACTCGGCGACCGTCATCCCGGCGGGCATGATGCTCGATTCGGGCGTGAAAAACAGCGCAGGCAGCACCGGGATGATGATCCCGATGCCGAGCATGTCCAAAAAAGCGGTGAGGAAAACGGGGAAAACCGGGTTGTTGGTGAGGTTGCCTGTTTTTTTCATGGGAAAAATTTGGGCGAAATTAGCCAAAATAATCAGCGGGCAGATTGGGCGGATGGGCATAGATTGCGCTTCCTAAATCTATTGAAAAAACGACCTGACCATGTTCAACTTATCCGCGACCAATTCCATCGGCAACCGTTTTTTGGCGGAATTGCGCGATGCCGAGATTCAAAAAGACCGCCTCCGTTTTCGCCGCAACCTCGAACGGGTGGGCGAAATTTTGGCCTACGAAATCTCCAAATCGTTTGAT
>JANOQP010000710.1:0-3457 GCA_031414895.1 Saprospirales bacterium | reverse complement strand
GCCGCCGTGGCCGCCGACGAGGGTCCCGGCATTGGTGACCTCGCCGCCGTTGCCGCCCGCACCGAGGTTGCCGCCGCCCGCGCCGCCCGCATTGTGGCCGTTCCCTCCCCCGCCGCCGGAAGCCATTTTGCCCTTGCCGAGGGCGAACAGGTCGCTTTTTTCGGCGATGCCCTCGCCTTTTTTCGCGCCGATATGGGTCTGCGCCAAATTGAAAAAGTAGTTGAGCGTGTCGCTCGCGACGGCCGGGTTTTGGATGACCATGCCACCCCGGAACCCCTTTCCGCTCACGTCTATATGGCCCGTGAGCGTCAACGTATCTGCCCGGAAAGCGAGGATGCCGCCCGTGCTGCCGTTCCATGCCCGACAAGTGAGGCCGCAGACGGTGGCCGTGCCGAGGCTTGGGACGGTGACGAGCTGGACATGGCCCTCCGCGCCGTATTTTTTCAGCGGGGCAAACTTGAAAACGACGGTGTTGCCATCGATTTTTTCAACGACGTTGAACTCAAAATTGCCCGCGCCGCCATAATCGAGGATGTCGCCAAACTTGATCGTGTTCGTGCTGTCGATGGTCGCGCCCTTTGCCTGATAGACGAGGGCCGTGTCGCCGGGCTGGAAAAGCGATGCATTTTGGACCGTAAAACGGTTGCCGCAGACCTCCGTGACGGGCGAATAATTGTTGATGATGCCTGAAATGCAGTCCATGCAACCGCCCTTTTCGTCGCCCCACCAAATATCCGCATAGCTTTCATGGCCGACCGGGGGGATGGAAATGGCGATATTTCCCGCCAAATTGGTGATGCGGAGGGTGTTTTGTTGCTGAAAAGCAATCTGTGTGCCGTCGTCGCTGAACTTTGGGTAGAACAAATTGGCCGTTGATGGCAGCGGGACAAGCTGCGGGTTGGTACCGTCGATATTGGCCGTGTGCAGCTTAATGGTCGTGGACTGCGAGGCTGTCCAAGTGTAGGCAATCTTGCTGCCGTCGGGCGAAAAATCCACCATATTATAGCCGCCCGAACCGGCCATGTTGCCGGGATCGAGGAGGATGTCGTTCGTGCCGTCGCTGTTCATCAGCCGCAGCAAAGAGAGCGTGGCCGACCAGTTTGAGGCTAGTTCGACATAGGCAATCTGGCTGGAATTGGGCGCAAACCGCACGAACCGCTCCGGGTTGTCCCAGTCATTTGTCAAATTAGTGGCCGTCAGCGTCGTCAGGTCGAGGATAAAAACATCGCCATCGCGGGTCGAGGGGGGCGAGTCGTTGTAATCGAGGAAAAGGACCTTCTTTTTGTCGGCGGAAATATGGGTGTACTCGATTGCATCCTTTTGGAATTTCGGGAACAGCCAATGCACCACCTCGTTCGTCCCGTCGACGTTCGCCGTGCAGATCCAGGTGGTGTCGTTGTTGGCCGTATTGCCGCTCGCGCCGGGCAGTTTTTTGCCCCGGACATATGAAAAAACGGTCTTGTCCTCCGACAATGACATGGCGAAACGGTGGTAATTATCGCTGAAAATGGCCTGTCTGCCGGTCCCGTCGGGGTTTATTTTCCAAATGGTCATCCGGTTGGTGGCCGTGTTTTTTCCGGTGAAATAGATTTTTTTCTGAAAAGGGCAGTTCACGACGACCGGCCGGGTGAGCGTGTCGGCGCAGGCCCCATTTTTCGCGATCAGCGAGACATAAAAAACACCGGAGGCCGCGTAGGTGTGCGACGGGTTGGGCAACGCGGAGGCCTGGGCATCGCCAAAATCCCAGCTCGATGCCGTGCCGCCCGTCGAGGTGTTCAAAAAATTGACGGTATAGCCGCTGTTCACTTGGTTGAAATCAGCGGTGACGGGTGTGCCGACCTGCGGGACGGTCGCGGTTGTGGTGTCCTTGCAGCCGTTCGCGTCATTGACGGAATAGGCATAATTGCCCGCCGAAAGCTGGGCAAAAACGGGCGATGCCTGCCCCAGGCCGTTCAAATTGGCAAAAGAATAGGGCGTTTTCCCGCCGCTTGCCGAAAGGGCGATGCTGCCCTGGGCGTTGCAGTTTTGGGGCGAGATATTGGCGACCGCCAGATCGGGCTTGCCAAAAAGCTGGAAATTGAGCGCGGTCGTGTTGTTCGGCAAAAAACCGTCGGGGTTTCCGTTCGGGCCGCCAACCGAGATGTTGAGGACATGGTTGCCCGGCGGGAGGGCCGTGCAGGGCAGCGCGACGGTCGCCGAGCCGTTCGCCACGAGCAATCCCGTCCAGTTGAAAACGGCGTTCGCCCCGCCGTCAAAATTGTAGGCAATGGGGGCGGCGGCAATCGTGCCAGCCCCCAGGTTTTTCAGGACGACGGTCGGGCAGGCCGAGCTGCCGCATTTTCCATTGGACAGGGCCGCCGAATTGGCCGACAAATCCCAAGCGACGACCGGTTGGCAGGCGATCGAGCTGATGAGCGAGGCCCGCCCGATCTCAAGCCCCGCGACCATCCGCACCCGCTGCCCGGCGGAGAAATGGAGAGGCCCGCAACTGGTGTAGTCCATAAAATTGGTGTTGTCGTCGGGCAGGTCGGGGTTGTCGGTATTGCAGGAATTGGTGTTGCAGGGCGCAAAACTTGAACTGGCATCGGGCGGCGTATCGCAGACGCGGTCGCCGTCGAGGAGGCAGTTGTTGTTGGCGCAGCCGCCCAAAAAAGTATGGTGGAGGCTCAAAAAGTGCCCCATTTCGTGGGCAGTCACCTGTGTCCCGGCGACGGTTGCCCAAAATTGGCTTTCCTGCACGATCCCGTCGACCCCGCAGGCCGCACCCGGGAAAGTGGCAAAACCGGCCAGCCCGCAGCCAAAATTGTTGTCGTAGAGGTCGGTGACGAGCCAGACATTGATATAGCTTTTGCAGTCCCAATCAATCAATTGTTTGATCGCGCCGCCGTTCGCGAAGGCCGTGCCGAGGCCGCAGGGCACCTGGTCGGCCACCAAATTGCTCTCGATCCGGGTGATGCCGTTGGTCGGTTGGCCGTTCGGGTCGCGACGGGCGAGGCAAAAGGAGATCCCCACATCCACGCCGTTGGCCGTTTGGAACGCGCCCGCGTTCGCAAAAGACTGGTTGAGCAGGGCCAGCCCGGCCTCGATCTGGGCATCGGTCAGGTTGTTGCCCTGCCCAACGGGCGTTCCGGGCGGCACAACGATATGGACGACGACCGGCAGGGTATAAATAGGGAGCGAAGCGCGGTTTTGCCCGTTGGACTGCGCCGCAAAAATGGCCTCGTTGATTTTTTCAAAACGCAGCCGGGATTCCGGGTCATTTTTCATGATTTCCTCGTTCAAAAAATCGGTCGCACAACCGGGGCGGTCGATTTTTTGGGCGTTCAGGCAGGCGATGCCGAGCAAAAGGAGGAGGGGGGTAAGGTGTTTTTTCATAAAAAGGTGTCTTTTTAAAATACAATGCAACTGTCTACCACATAGGCACAATAGAGGTTTTCACATAGCCCATTTAGATGAT
>JANOQP010000709.1:0-2275 GCA_031414895.1 Saprospirales bacterium | reverse complement strand
TGGTCACGATGAAGTTCATCTTGATCCGCTCCTCCGGTTCGAACTGGTCGGTCGTCCACTTTCGGGTGTTCATGAAATCCTTTACCGCCGATTCGAGCTGGTCGAAAACCTTGCGGTCGGTGTTCTGCAATTGCGGCGTGACAAATTTGACCGTCGCGAGGATCTCCTGCGCCCCGGTGTTTTTTGCAAAAAGGAAAAGGCAGAAAACGGGAAGGATAAATTTTTTCATTTTTGATTCAACTTTATTGTTGTTGTCGAAAATGAGGGGGTGACTTAAAGTCACCCCCTCATTATGCCCAAAAACTGTTGCTCGATTTCATCGACGATGTCCACGGCGGCCTCCGTTTTTGGTTTCAGCCCAAACGCCGAATGGCTGCCGTCTCGTCTAAAAATGGCGATTTTATTTGTGTCGTGCCTAAAGCCCGCGCCCGCGTCGCGCATCGAGTTGAGGACGATGAAATCGAAGTTTTTTCGTTCGAGCTTCCCTTGTGCGTGGGCAATCTCATCGTTCGTTTCGAGCGCAAAACCGGCGAAAACCTGGTTTTTGCGCTTCCGTTTTCCGAGCGTCGCGGCGATGTCGATGGTCTTGACGAGTTCGAGCTGAAAATCGTCCGTTTTCTTTTTGATCTTTTCGGATGAAACCACCGCTGGTCGATAATCCGCGACGGCTGCCGCCAAAACCGCAATGTCCGTTCGGTCAAAAACCGCATCGCAAGCCTCGAACATCTGTTGCGCCGACCCGACATTTATTACATCGATCAGTGGGTTTTGCGCGGGGCGCAAATTCGTCGGGCCCAAAACGAGCCGGACTTTTGCGCCGCGCCCGGCCAGTTCCTCGGCAATCGCGATGCCCATTTTTCCCGTCGAATGGTTGCCGATAAAACGGACGGGGTCGAGCGGCTCGAAGGTTGGGCCGGCGGTCACGAGCGCGGTTTTGCCATTGAGCGACCTCTTTTTTTGGAAAAAATCGGTCAAAAACGCCAAAATTTCCTCCGGTTCGGCCATCCGCCCGTCGCCGACGAGACCGCTGGCCAGTTCGCCGTGGCCGACGGGGATGATGTTCACGCCGTGCTCGACCAGTTTTTTGATGTTCGATTGCGTGGCCGGGTGGTGCCACATATCAACGTCCATCGCGGGCGCGACGAAAATTGGGCAGCGTGCCGAGAGGTAACAGGCCGTCAAGATATTGTCGCAAAGCCCGTTCGCCAACTTCGCGATCGTGTTCGCCGAGGCCGGGGCAACGACCATCGCATCGGCCCAAAGGCCCAGCTCGACGTGGTTGTTCCAGCCGTTTTCGGACGAAACGTCCGTAAAAACCGAACGCCCGGAAAGTGTTCCGAGCGTCAGCGGGCCGATAAAACCGGTGGCCGATTGGGTCATCAAAACCTGCACTTCCGACCCGTTTTTTACAAAAAGACGGGTCAAAAGGGCCGATTTATAGGCGGCAATACTGCCGGAAACGGCCAAAAGGATTTTAGTCATTGTGTTCTTCGCGCGTTTCCCAAGCGAGTTCCCCGGCGAGGAATTCCTGCGTCGCGAGGATGGCCGTGTTCGGCAAGCGCTCGTAAAATTTCGAGATCTCGATCTGCTCCTTGTTTTCGTGGACCTCTTCGATGGTCTCCGTTTGGACCGAAAACTCGTCGAGCTTGCGCTGGATCTCGTGCTTCAAATCGTACGAAATCTGGCGCGAACGGCGCGAAATGATGGTCAATGCCTCATAGACATTGCCCGTTTGGCTGATCAGTTCGTTGATGTCGCGCGGCGAAACACTGGGGTCGATTCCCTGTGCGCGGGTCTTGATATCGCTCATTTTATATAAGATTTGAGTTTTTGCGAAGATGAATTTTTTATGTCGATGACTTCGTTGGCTTGTTTCGATTTTGGGTGCTTGGCCAAAAATTCTTGGCATTTCTTCAAAACGGTCTCGTATCGCTCCTGTTTTTTGGCGACCACCGAGTTTTCGGCGAGCAAATAGGCCGATTTTACGACCAAAAACCGCGTCGGCTCCACGTCCGGGCTTTCCGGGAAATCCTTCAAGAGGTTGTCGAACGAGATCAACGCGGACTGGTATTGCCGCAATTTGTAATAAAGCTCGCCCTCCGTGAACGCCTTTTTTTCCTGTTTCCGGCGCAGTTCGTCAATCAATTTGTTGCACTCGCCAACCCGCATGCTGGTCGGGAAGGTGTTCACGAATGTCTGGAAATCCTCGAGCGCTTTTTCCGTGTAGCCCTGTTCGAGCTTGTACTCCGGGCTCAAATTGTAGTGGCATTTTGCG
>JANOQP010000708.1:0-1582 GCA_031414895.1 Saprospirales bacterium | reverse complement strand
CTCCTGATCACTTTTTTCATGCTCACCACCACGCTGCAAAAACCGCAAACGATGCAGATCGTCCTGCCGGAAAAGGACAACCTCAAAAAAGAGGACCAAGACCCGGTCAAGGAATCCAAGGTGCTCACCCTGTTGCTCGGCAAAAACGATAAGGTCTATTATTACCGGGGGATCACGAAGCCGGTGCTCGATTCGACCGATTTTTCGGCGACGGGCGTTCGCAAGATCATCCTCGACGCGAAGGAAGATGTCAAAAAACAGTTCGGCATGGACGTGAAAACGGACGACAAAACCGGGGCGACCGATGAGAAAAGCCATCTCGTCATCCTGATCAAACCGAACGACGACAGCGTTTATAAAAACATGGTGGATGCCCTCGACGAGATGGCGATTACCGGTGTTTCAAAGTACGTTTTGATGGACATTTCAATCGCAGAAAAGGACTTTATCAAAAAACCGGCATCCGGGCTCGCGTTCAACCCGACCGAGGCAGGAGCAGGCCAATAATTTTGACGGTGGACGACGGACGGCTGACGGTAGACGGCCAACCATCCAATCCGTTCACCTTCTACCATCAACCCTCTACCATTTTTTAAAATTAAAATACTCGAAGTCATGGCAAACCAACAAGGGGATATGCTCGACATCATTTTCGAGACCCGAAACAAAGAGTACGGGGCTTATTTCCTGCGCCGGAACTATCCGACGTTCATGCGGAATGCGCTCGGCCTTGGCATCGGCCTCATCTTGCTGTTGTTCGCTTTCCCGGCCATCTTGGCGACGGTGAACAACCTCGTATCCAGACCAAAAGTGGACGTGATCGCCGAACTCGGCCCGCCACCGGATATCGAGAACACGCCGCCGCCGCCGCCGCCGCCGCCGGTCGAAACACCGCCGCCGCCGACCAAACCGACCGTCCGCTTCGTGCCGCCAATTGTCAAACAGGACAAAGAAGTGCTCGAGGAAAAAGAGATGATCGACCTTGACAAAGAAATCAAGGAAGAAATCTCGGTCAAAACCGTCGAGGGCGACATAAACTCGAACGTCGTAACCGAAAACGAAGCCCCTTCCGAGGACCTCAACAAGGTCGTCGAGGTCAAAGCCCCCGTCAACGAGGAGCCGCTGACCTTTGTGGAGGCGATGCCACAATTCCCGGGGGGCGAGGCCGCGCTGTTGAAATACCTCGCGACGAACATCAAGTACCCAGCGATTGCCCGCGAATCGGGCATCCAAGGTCGCGTGTTCCTTTCGTTTGTCGTCGAAAAAAGCGGCAAGATCACCGATATGAAAGTCGTCAAGGACATTGGCGGCGGTTGCGGAAAAGAAGCGATGCGCGTCGTCGAGACGATGCCAACGTGGAAAGCGGGCAACCAAAACGGCAATCCCGTCCGCGTGCGGATGAACCTGCCGGTGCTGTTCAAATTGGAGTGACCTGGAAGCAGGTTTTTATGAAAAAGGGTGCTGACCGATTGGTTTGCACCCTTTTTTTTGTCTGAACTGTGATTTTGTATGATTTCTATGATTTTTGAGAATCAGAGTAATCATAGAAATCATACAAAATCACAGTTCAGACAAAAAAGCC